>NZ_DIMV01000068.1:0-59183 GCF_002425715.1 Mesotoga sp. UBA5557 | reverse complement strand
TTCCTGGCGAAGCCAGCCTTGCATATTATTCCGCTCTTTCCAACCTCTAACCTGCAACCCCCGACCCCGGTCTTTTTTTCTTAAACTTGCATCCTGCAACTGATATTCGCTCTTTCCAGCCCGCTATCTGCTACCCGCGATATGCTATTATTTTTACACTACTTCCGGAGAGGGTGAGAGGATGTTTGAGTATAGAAGGATCGAAAGTGTGAAGGACTATCTCGATCTTATGAGGTTTTCTTTTGGGATTCCTGGCGGCTGGATGAGATCTGCGTCGAAACATGCAAGTGAAGTCTTCGATGACGATCTAAGAGACCCTATTGGGGCTTACGACGAGTCGATTCTTGCGGCAGAGTATTTGCTCTTCTCTTTGAAGATGAGGCTAAGACAGTCGGTCATCTCTATGGGGGGAGTAGGAAATGTCTGCACAAGTCCTCTATACAGGGGCAAGGGAGCCGTCAAGTTCCTTATGGAAAGATCACTGGAGACTATGAGGGAGAAGAAGCAGGCAGTCTCGCTACTATACCCTTTCAATGCCGGCTTCTACAGAAAGCTGGGATGGGAGGAGTTTGATTCGATGCTCGGGGTTAAATTCTCTCCGGGTATGATTAACGTTCCTGAGCTGGATTGCGAAGTGAATATTGAAGAGATGGAAGATGCAGACAGCGAGATTAGAGAGTTCTATAACGATTATGCAAGCAGTCATTACACTATGATTCTGAGAGACGCCGAAATGTGGAAGAATGATTTCGAGTTTAGAACCGATGAGGATGTTTCGAAGAAATTCGTGAAATTCAAGAAAGATGGAAAGACCACAGGGATGCTTCGCTATGTTTTTCTGTACGACAACTTTGACAAGGACAGATCGCCGAAGTTTGTAGTTACGATGTTCCTCGCGGATGATATAGTCACCAGACATGCAATGTTCCGTTTCTTGAAGGGACTCTCTCTTCAAATATGTCATGTTCACGCATATCTTCCTCCGGATTTTGTTCTCTGGCCATATCTAAACGATAGGCCCTCGGAGATGAATATCATTTTGAGAACCATGATCCGGATCGTCGATCTGGAGTTGCTAAATGGTCTGAAGATAAACGCACCAGACATGCGGGTCGGCATAAAGATAAGTGATAAACAGGCTTCGTGGAACAACGGTGTCTTCGAAATGTGTATGAAGGATGGCGAGCTCTGCTTCTCTCGTTCCGATTCTTATGATCTCGAATGTGATATTGCGACCTTATCCTCTGTTGTTGGTGGAAAGAGTGATTTCAGGGAGATGATCGAGTTCGGCAGAGTGAAGGCGACGAACAGCTACAGTGGTCAAGATCTTCCAAAGACTACGCCATTTGTGCTTCAACACTTCTAGGTCTTTCAGATTAAGATAAAGATGCCCCGGAATCGATCCGGGGCGTTTTGATTTGTCAAATCCTTCCAACTCTAAACTAAACCCAGTCCTCCGTCTGAAAGTATAACCTGGCCAGTTATCCAGTTTGATTCCTCCGATGCAAGAAATACCATGAGGCCGGTGTGGTCTTCTGGATGTCCTATTCTTCCGGCAGGGGTTCTTTCTTCAATTCTTTTCAAAACTTCTGGATGCTGTGAATAGAAAGGTGACGAAAAAGGGATGGTCTCAGTTGGGCCGGGTGCAATTACGTTCACTTGAATGTTCAGTGAAGCGAGTTCAAGGGCCATCACCCTCGAAATAGCTATTATTCCCGCCTTGGCAGCACAGTGGCCGGCATGTTCTTTCTCTGGAAAGAGCCCTCCGACCGAGGCCAGATTGATAATCTTTCCACCACCGTTCTTTGCCATCATCTTTGCTACTGCCTGACTTACCATGAACACTATCCTCACGTTTATATGCCACTGTCGATCAATCTCATCAATTGGGTGGTTTAGAAAAGGCGCCCTGAATATGTAAGCGGGGCAGTTAAGAAGAATGTCTACCTTCCATGTATTCTCTTCAATCAGATTGGAGATCTCGTCCACATCTTTTTGATTGTCTATGTTTGCGCATATCGTCGAGCAGAATCCTCTTTTCGTTTGCTCGAGCTCTTCCTTAAGCGTTTCAAGCTTATCTTCGTCTCTATCCAGTATAATGACCTTCGCGCCCTCGTTTACAAAGGCTCTGGCGGCCGAGCCTCCGACTCTCCCGGCCCCGAAAATCAGTGCCGTTTTTCCTGTCAGTCTCTCACTCACAGTTCTTCACCCCTGATCGGCAATCGGGGGGAGAGTGAAGTCCTTTCCCCGCCTGATTGAGATTTCGTGCCAGTTGTTGTACTTCAAAGCCCCCTCGCATGCTGCCCTAATCGCATTCTCATTTGAAGGATGCGGGTCCGGCCTCTCCCCTTTCGGTATGTTCGATCCGGCAGTGCAGATAGTCACGGCCTTGATCTTCAGGAGAGAAGAAAGAACGTATAAAGTCGCCGCTTCCATATCGAGCTGAAGAGCACCGGCGGCGATCCATTCTTCCAGCTTTCCGTATATCATAGATGGGAAGTTTTCTCTCAGAAGAGCGGGCTTCGTTGCATAGAAGGAATCCAGTGAAAGCCCCATGCCTACGTGGTAGTTTACACCGGAATCATCGCAGGCAGAAACCAGTGCCATGAGCAGTAGATAATCCGCCACAGCCGGGAAATTCTCCGGGATGAAGAGGTTTGAAGTTCCGGAGTATCTTATGCAGCTTGAAATAACCATAAGATCGCCGGGCTTCACATCAGGCGCCAATCCTCCGGAGGTTCCAACGCGAATTATCGTATTCACTCCAAGTTTGTTGAGTTCAACTACGGCGATCTCAGTCGAAGGGCCTCCGATTCCGCTTGAACATACTGTGATCGGCAGTTCCTTGTATTTGCCGGTAATCGTTGTGTAATCCCTGTTGTTTCCAACCTCTTCGACATCGCTCAAGTACTCTCCTATCTCATAGACTCTAGCCGGATCGCCCGGTAGAAGAGCTGTCTCCGGGAGAGAGCTGGCAGAAATCTGCAAGTGATTCTTTGCCTTTTTTGAAGTGTCCATATAATCATCCTTTCAATCCAGTTCCGCTTATCCCCCGAACGAAATACTTCTGGAGGAAGAGGAAGAGAATGACCGGCGGAAGGCTTCCGGCGATGGCCGAGCTGAATAAGTTCGCCCAGCTGGTGTTTTCTGTTGATCTGTGTGCCGCTATGGCTACCTGCACAACTTCGAATCTGCTTGAATGGGTTGCTACAAGAGGCCAGAACAATGAGTTCCACTGGAACATGAATACCATAACAATCACGGTCACTATTGCCGGTACGCTCAATGGAATAGCTATCTTCCAGTAGATCCTGAACCAGGAGGCACCGTCAATCCTTGCCGCTTCCATTATCTCTGAAGGCACTTCGGAGAAGAACTGCCTGAACAGGAAGATGGCGAGGCCGTTGGCGACACCGGGAAGGATCAGGGCCCAGTAAGTGTTGTCTATCCGCAGCTGCTTAATGAGGATATAGAGGGGTATGACAATCGATTCGAAGGGAACCATGAAGGTTATCAGGACTATTGTGAAAAGGGCCGCCTTGCCCCTGAACTCGAATTTAGCGAGCGCGAATCCTGCCATTGAGGCCACAAGAATTGTTAGGAGAATCGTTGAGACTGAGACGAGAAGACTGTTCATAAGGGCCCTGCCAAAGTTCAGGTTTACGAATATGTGAACAAAGTTCTCTAACGTAGGATTAGTAGGAACGAAAGTTCTCCAGGTGAGGGGGTTTGCATATTCATAGAGTGGGCTGGCCGGCCTCAACGCAGATGCGATTACCCATATAAGCGGGATTAGGAAGAAGAGGCTTATTATGCCTAGAATGGCGAATAGAACTAGAGTTTTCCACGGACTTCTTTTCTTCATGATTCCACCTCAATACTCGAATCGAGCCCTGGTGAATCGCAGCTCGAAAAAACTGAATAGAAGGATAATACCAAGCAAGATCGTGGTAATGGCCGAGGCCCTTCCCATGTCGAGATTGACGAAGGCGCTCTTGTAGGATTCGTACATGAGAAGGTTGGTCGAACCCATGGGGCCACCCTTGGTTATTATATATACCGGCGCGAAGCTCAGGAAGTTGAAAGCGGTATTTGCAACGAGAACGAACGATATGGTTCTCGTTAGCAATGGGAGAGTTATCCTGAACGTCTTCCTGAATGTAGAAGCTCCGTCGATGTCAGCCGCTTCGTACAATGTCTCCGGAATGTTCTGCAGTCCAGCAAGAAAGTACATCATCCAGTAACCGGAACTTCTCCATACGTTCAGCAGGACAAGCCCCCAAAGAGCCTGATTCGGAGAGGCGAAGAAGGGCTGGGGTTTGAAGCCAAACATGGTTAAGAAGCTGTTGGCCAGTCCGTTGTAGGGATCAAGCATAACCATCCAGATCACCGAAACGACCGCGAATGAAATCGCCGCAGGCAAGAAGAAAACTGTTCTGAAAAACTTGGTGAAGAAATGGCTTGAGTTAAGAAGCAGCGCCATTAATAACGATGTCAGCACGATCAGCGGGTTGACAACTATCGAGTAGATTAGGGTAACGGAAAACGATTTCCAAAAAACGGGATCGTACTTGAAGAGATATTCGTAGTTTTCGAATCCCACGAATGACTTTACCCCTGTGAAACTAGTCGTGGTGAGGCTCTCAATAACTGAAACGCCAATAGGCCAGATTTTGAAAACGACTAAGAACGCGAGCGCGGGGAGAACGAAAAGCCACGCCACTTTATTGTTTCGAAACATCAGCACACCATCCGAAATACCCTAAGGTCAAGTACGATCCCAAAATCGATTATCTGTATCTTCTAAGCTCTCTATCTATTCTTGCCGCGACTTCCTCAAGCGTGCTTCTCGGATCGGCACCATAATGAATTGAGTTGAATGCCTCTCTGAGCATGAGCTCATACTGAGAATAACCCGGTGTTCGCGGCCTCGGAACTGCCGTTGTCTCCATCTCAGCAATAAACAGCTGCCACATGGGGTTGTCGAATACCTGGGGGAGTGCTTCGTAAACATCGGATCTAGCAGGCGCTATTCCGTTTAGATTGTGCCATGTAATCACGGCGTCTTTACCAGTTATGAACTTCGTGAAAGCAAGGGCGGCATCGAGCTTCTTCGTCTTAGAGTTGATTCCGACATGCCAGCTGCCCGTAGGAGTTACCGCAACTCCGCCATCGAAGTATGGGAAGGGGGAGAGTCCGTAATCTAGATCGGGATATTGGAGCATTCTTCTTATGTTCCACTCATTCCCCAGCATCATTGCTGCTCTTCCGGTTCCGAAATACTCTCGTGAGATAGCCGAGTCACTTAGACCTTGAGGGCTTACCTTCCATTCATTAAACAGCTTCCAGTAGAACGTCGAGCCTTCCACAAAAGCATCTGAAGTGATGTATCCCTGTGAGACAAAACCATCGTCAGAGAGTACTGATGCACCGAGAGACTGAACCATAGGGAAGATAAGATAGGGTCTGTCTATCTGCTCAATTACCAGGCCCCAGATATCTGTTATGCCGTCTCCGTTCGTGTCCTTCGTAAGCTGCTTGGCAATTTCAGCAACCTCTTCCCACGTCAGCCTCTCTTCAAGACTCTCCGGAGGAAAGGGGATACCATATTCTTCAAAGATGGCCTTGTTATAGAAGAGACCTGCGGAAGAAGTTCCGTAAGGTACGGAGTAGAATGTTCCATGATAACTGCCCTCTTCTATGGAGGCATCGAACCAGGCTGCCATCTCTTCTTCGGAAAAGTGCTCGTCGAGAGGGAGAAGATAACCTCTTGCCGCGTAAGAAGCGGTATTGGGTCCGTCTACGATGTAAACGTCGGGAGTACCGTCTCCGGCGGCCAAACGGACTTCAATTGTCTGAAACAGCTGGCCAAAAGGAACGAGCTGAATGTCCACATCGATTCCCGGATTCTCGGCTTTGAACTCGTTGATCACCTGCATAACCTGATCTTGCGGCCATCCCATCCACAGAACTTCGAGCGTAGTAGCCGAAAGAACGACACCCAGTAAGAGAACGATTGCAAGTACGAGCTTCCTCATTTCGCCATACCTCCTGTTGAGCTAATGTATTAACGTCTTCTGATGAGCTTGAAAGTGAACGTTCCTGATGGCAAATAACTCTTCGAGTACAGAACCTTTCTATCTTGAACGTCGTAATGAATTTGCTCAAGCAAGAGCACCGAAGTGCCTACGTCGATCCTCAGCTTTCTTGACAATCCTTCGTCGGACTTGAAAGGAATGAGATCACACTCCGCATATCTTATGTCGATATTATAGTGTTTTCCAAGACCCTCAAAGACGGAACCCTGAATTCTCTCCGGATCTATTTGAGAAACGAATGATCTCGGAATTACGTCAACACAAACAGCAACCGGAATCTCGGAAGCGTACTTCACAGTCTCAAGAAGATATACTATGCTCCCTTCCTCCAGTTCAAGAAGCTCGCCGGCCCTTCCATCGCACACACACTCTTCGAACTGTATGACCTCGCTTCTTGCAGAATGGCCCTGAGATTCAATGAAACTTGCTATGCTTGAAAGCCTTTCTATACCACCCTTGATGATCGGGTATCTGTCTGTAACAAAAGTGCCGATCCCGTGCCTTTTGAGGAGGAGACCATCCTTCTGAAGAAGACCAATCGCCTCCCTTAGAGAGTTTCTGCTCACACCGAGCTTTCTTGCCAGGTCAGGTTCAGAAGGAAGCTTCTCGCCAGCCTTCAACTCTCCGCTCAGTATAAGGTTTCTCATTTCGCTATGGATCTTTCCCGAAAGAGAAGTATGAATATGATGGTTAAGATCGATATCCTTCATCTACACCGCCTCTCTTGTGATGTAGGATGTCCTACAAGTAGAATATACACTATTCATCGTCAAAAGCAAAAACTGCAGAAACCTTCTGGTTTAGGGTAACCGTCAAAGAGCTGCCGTCCGAAGAGCCGATATTCGCTGATCGCTGGGAAGACAAGGACCCGTCGTCCGTCAACGGTCCACCGTCCTCCGGAATCGTCGTCTTAGTCAAAAAACCACGAGACGATGAGAGAGAACGAGACGGATGAGATTAGATCCAGGTTGAGTGCTCAAGCGAGGATTTAAAGAGTGGTTCATCGTTCCGAGCTGCGCCCAGGTTCTTGGTTAAGAACCATGAGATGATTAGAGAGCGCGAGAAAGCGGGAGTTAATAGTGTTGTTCGCAATCGAGAACGAAGAGCAGATCCCATTATGTAATGCTCATTTTAGCTCAAGTTTTTTGACCTTAACCAAGAACGAAGAACAGGTACTCGCTCTGGAACTAAGAATAGATACTTGCTCTGGAGTCTCTCTTTGGCTATTTGTACTCTTACCAACAACGAACAATCCACCACCAACTATTTTTCAAGGTTCTTTCCCCAACGTCAACTGCTGGCACGTTCTTCAGAAGCCCCTGCCTGTTCCGAACAAAACTGAATTCTCTTCATCTAATATAATGGAGGTAATACACAAGTTTCTGGAGGTTGCGGTGAGGAGACTTATTCTGGCTATTCTCATACTCGTGTTAGTTTCAAGTTCTTTCACAGCGGTTCTGAAAGTAAGAGAGACAGGTGATGAGTTCACTTACGCTGAGGTTGCCGGGGGTACGATATACCTCCCTGTGGATACTACTTTCAGCTTCTTGCCTGGGTTTGAGCTTTCAGAAGGGGATTTTTGGGTAACGTTTGCGATTCAGGATCCGCTATTCAGATTGGCAAGCGGTGACGAGTTGAGCCCCTCTCTCGTAGAGAAGTTCGAATGGAGAGACTCGAACACGCGACTGTTTATCGAGTTGAGGAGAGACATTTTCTGGTATGACGGCACTCCTATAACCACTGCAGACATAGAGTATTCGGTTAGAGCGTGGCGCAATACCGATAGTTCTCCGTTATTTCAAACACTTAACGATCCTAGATATGAAGGGCTGACGATAATAGACAGCAAATCGGCGGTTTTCAGTTTCACTTCGGCATATCCTGAATTCATAAACTCCCTGAGGACGGGGATTCTTGCAAAACATGTTTATCAAGACAAGCTAGGAATTGCGCCCGAAAACCTCAAGACAAGTCATGAGATGGACAAGCCTCCTCTAGAAGCATCTTCGGGTCCGTTTCTTCTTGATCAGAAGAGTGTGAAGGGCAACATTGTTCTCAAGAGGAATCCGAACTGGCACGGAGGACATGCCGACAACCTGTTCCCTCTCGTTTTCGATAATTGGCCTGAAAAGAGTCTCCTTGATGAGATCAGGCTAGTTGAAGTGGCGGAACCTTCAGACAGGATCGAGATGTTCGAAAGGGGTGAGCTCCATCTGCTTTTCAACGGACCTGAGGAGAACGAAACACTTATAAGGCTATCTTCATCAGAAACCTTCAATTCGGGAAGCTTTCCGGACGGTACTTATCATGTTGTTTTGATAAACCACAGGAACGAATTGCTTGCGGAGAAGGCGGTAAGACAGGCCATGAAGATGTCTCTAAACTATGAATCACTTCTCGAAGCTATTCCAAATTCCATGAAGACGTTCATTCCTATCGATCCAAGGACAGCACTCTTCAAGACACTGGAGGCTCAGATAGTGGATCTCCCATACGATCCGGAAAGGGCGAAGAGTCTTCTTGCAAATTCTGGCTATCCTAATGGCATTACTTTGAAGATTAAAGTCTATCATGGAGTTGAGACGAGATTGCTTGAGGAACTAAGAAGAAGCTGGGATAGAATAGGGGTGAAGCTTGAAGTCGAAAAGCTTGATTGGGGCACCCTTCTTCGCGACATCAACGGCGCGGATTACGAGCTGGCCTACCTTCGAGTTCAGGCTTTCGAGTACCCTGAAATTGCTCCCTGGACCAATGAATACGAACATGATTTGAGTACGGGATGGGAAGTCGGTTATCTGAACCAGCAGATTTTTAGGATTTTGAGAAGAGCCGCTATAGAACCTGATTGGGCAAGTCGGACTCCTTATTATCTGGGCGCGTACAGGATCTGGACAAATGATGTTCCGGTGTTGATTCTGGCCCACAGTCTTTCTTATGTGTTCTGGAACAGTGAGCTTGAAGGTCCCGTTCCAGGGAGAGGAGAGCTGTACGAGAATCTCGCCGAGTGGTTTTTGAAAAGGTGAACTTGGTTGACTTGATTGATCATAGCCGACTGACAGATTGGTGACCCGCCACTCTTGCGCGAATATGAGAGGGATAATGCAGAGAGAGTTAGGATCCTCCGGCGAATGTATAGAGAGCACGGAGAATGAGTGAGATGAGGACACGGTCAGCAAGAAGTGAGATTGGGTGCGACTACAACCGTGACTTTCTTGTTTTCAAACCGGGCGGCCCATCTAGAGCCTTTAGCTTGGGCAGGTGCAGCGATTGCATCAGACACTCACTTTGGCGGTGATCTGTCATCAAGAGAAGGCATTGAAAGCTCGACGTTTTGGTATTAATCAGTGATTCGGCAATTTGGTCGACCACAAGCAGTCACCATTTCTCTGGAGAAGAAATCTGTTTTGGTCAGCCCTTTGGGAGCAAGCTTCGAGATCGTGAAAGTTTTGGGAGTTCACAGTCGGCAACGATGAAGACATAAAGGGGGTATTCGAGATGCTCTATCTTGAAAAGGAACCTTTGAGAAGAGCCCAGTACTTTATTCTCGAGAGTGGAAGAGAATTGGAAAGAAGGCTCTTTGCTTACCATTTCATGGATGGCCCGGCAAATGATGTTGTCGAGGAAATCGCCGGTTATCAAAATTTGGATGGAGGTTTTGGAAACGGAATAGAACCGGATTTTAGACTACCAGCTTCATCTCCAATGGCGACAAGTATAGCACTTCAATATTTGCGAGATTTCGATGAGGTACCTCTCGCAAAGGGGATTATCTCAAAGTCAATTGAATACCTTGACAACACATATGTTCCCGAACGGAAGGGATGGTTTGCAGTTCCGAAAGCCGTCAACGACCATCCGCACGCTCCGTGGTGGGAGTACGACGAAGAAAAGGGAATGTGCGCGATTGATGCGAATTGGGGAAACCCGACCGCTGAATTAATTGGGTATCTGCACAGATACAGGGAGTACACAAGTCTAGATACAGACATGCTCATCCTAAAGGCGATCGAGTATCTTGAAAGCAAAGACGAGTTCGGTTCCTTTCACGAAGTTTTCTGTTTTGTGAGACTCTATAGACAGCTTGAAGAAGAAACGGCTGCCAAGCTCATGCCAAAGCTGTCTGAAGCCGTATGTTCTCTTGTGAGCAAGGATGAAGAAGAATGGAGGACGGAGTATGTGGCGAAACCTCTTGACTTCGTGTCCTCCCCTGACGAGTTTTTCTGCATCGATCAGAATCTGATTGAAGAAAATATCGAGTACTATATCAGGGAGTTTCAGACGCATGGAAAAGTCAAGCCCGCCTGGTCCAAGAGCTTCTATGACGGAGAAATGGCCAAGTCATGGGATGAATGGGTTGCTATAATTACGTTGAGGGCGCTAACTGTTCTCAAGTCTTTTGGAAGAATCGTTCTTTGAAAACTATGAATGGAGGGTTGGAGTGAAGAATATCATTCTGCAAGAGAAGATAATGGCTGTTATAAGAAGCGATAGTGTCGATAGATGTGTAGAGATAGGAAGGAGCTGCTTTAAAGGTGGCATAAAGATCCTTGAGATTACATTCACGGTTCCAGACGCACCGAAGGCTATATCGATTCTCTCTGAAGAGATAAAGGGGGCTTACGTTGGAGCTGGAACGGTTATCACTGACGAACAGTTTAACATAGCGGTTAAGAGCGGCGCAAAATACGTGGTAAGTCCCCACTTGTCCGAAGAGCTTGCAATACAGTCAAGGGCTCTCGAGACGCTTTACCTTCCGGGGATAATGACGCCTACTGAGTATGTCAAGGCCACAGGGCTCGGCTGTTCTATGGTTAAAGTCTTCCCCGGCGACGTCCTTTCCCCATCTTTCGTTAAGTCTCTGAAAGGACCGTTCCCCGACGCTCTCTGCGTAGTGTCCGGAGGGGTCAGTCTAGACAATATCGACAAATGGTTTAAGGCAGGCAC
This sequence comes from Mesotoga sp. UBA5557, assembly GCF_002425715.1. Lineage (NCBI taxonomy): Bacteria > Thermotogati > Thermotogota > Thermotogae > Kosmotogales > Kosmotogaceae > Mesotoga > Mesotoga sp. UBA5557. The sequence goes on along the minus strand of NZ_DIMV01000068.1, from coordinate 48,141 downwards.
GGCCGCTGTTGGTATAGGATCCGATCTGACTAAGGGGACTCCGGAAGAGATAGAGGAGAAGGCAAGACAGTACGTCGCCAAAGTCAAGAGTTTCTTTAGATGAAGTCTCGCATTTTTGGAGTGTATTCTTGAAAGTTGAATGAGCGTTGAATAAGATCGTGAGCCTGCGATAGGTCACTTAGTTCTCCAAGGCCCAGCATCTGCACTATGATGTTACCTGTGGCAGTCCCTTCTGCCGGTCCTGCAACTACCGGAAGCCCTGTGTAGTCTGACACCAGCTGACAGAGAAGTCTGTTGCGAATGCCGCCGCCCACCATTCTGATATTCCGTATTGACCGGCCGGTTATTGACTGCAATTGTTTTCTCGTCTGCTCCGTCTGGTAAGCAATTCCTTCGATCGCGGCTCTCACGATCTCCCCCTTGTTTTGCAAAGAGATCCCGAGACTCTTGGTTTCGGAGAGTATAGCCTTCTCCATGTTTTTTGGTTTCTTGAAGGCTTTGGATTCGATATCGATCTTTCTCTCATAGCTTCTGGCGGTCTGCGCCATCTCGGTCAATGCATAGTGATCGAGATTAGGGTCCGATTTCCTCCACTCTCTGAGTAGTTCCTGAACCAACCAGAGACCGGTCAGATTCTTGAGCAGGCGGTACTTCCTTCCGTAGCAGCCCTCGTTGGCAAGGTTGTTTTCAATAACATATTCTTCTCTGGAAGGTTTGTCGATCAACACCCCTTCCAGGCACCAGGTTCCGGCGCTGACGAACATCGAATCATCTGAAAGATCCATGGACGAAACGGCCGATGCCGTGTCGTGGCTTGCGGGGAGAATGACCTTCATGCCCTTTATATCGAGCTCTTTCGAGATTGAGGGAAGCAGTTCTCCGGCGATTTCGCCAGGATCAACAATAGGAGTCATTATCTCAGGTAGATCGAAAAATCTCATCAGCTCTTCGCTCCAGTCATGCCGATCGGGGTCGAAGAGTTGTGTAGTAGTGGCGAAAGTGAACTCTGTCAGCTTCTCCCCTGTAAGGAAGTAGGTAAGCAGTGAGGGCATCGGGAGAAGGGTATCTGCCTTCTTCAGGTGACGGCTGTTTTTGCGTTTGAGAGATATAAGCTGATAGAGAGTGTTGAATGGCTGAAACTGTGTTGGGGCTCTGTCGAAGATCCATCGCTTGCCGGCCTTCTTTATTGCGTAATCCATGGAATCGTCCTTGAACATGTCCCTGTAGTGTCTCGGGTCACCTTGAATCGAGCCGGAACTGTCGATCAGCCCGAAATCCACTCCCCAGGTGTCGATTCCTACGCTGCGAATCTCAATTCCCAGAACTGAAGCAGCCTTAATGCTGTCCACTACATTCCTGTAAAGCGAAATGAGGTTCCAGTGAGTCGAACCGGCAACATGAATTGGCTCGTTTGAAAAGCGATGTACTTCTTCCAGAACCAGCCTGTTTCGATCGTACTTTCCGACGAAGGCCTTGCCGCTGGAGGCACCGATGTCTATAGCGAGGAATCCGATCAACGATCTACACCCCGTTCCATAAGGAACTGGTTCACTTCGCTTTCGGTTGGCATCGAGCTTGCTCCGCCATATCTTGTTGCGACGATCGCAGCCTCTGCGTTGGCAAAAGTCAGAATGCTTCCCAGAGCTTCTTCGGTAAGATTATGCAGTTCTTTATGGTCCATATTGTAGAGCCTCGAGATTACTGCGGCCATGAATGAATCTCCACAACCGGTGGTCTCGGCCACTCTTACTTTGAACCCCTCTCTCCTTACAGAAGTCCTTCCGCGATAAACAATAGATCCCCTGCTGCCTAGGGTAAGGAAGACGAGCGTGTCCGGTCTGACTTCCAGTCGGGATAGGGCCTTATCCAGACTGTCGCTGTCACATATATATAGCAGGTCGTCGTCGCTGAGCTTGAGAATATCGACTCTGGAGATGATTTCTTTGACTATGGCCCTGAATGAATCGTGTTCTTCTATTGCGCTTCTTCGAATGTTGGGGTCGAATGAAGTCTTGACTCCTCCTGAACTGAACCTTTCAAACAGTTCCATATAAGTGGATGCCGACGGTTCTTCAAGGAGAACTATCGCGCCAAAATGGAAAAGAGAAAAGTTCAGAGGGTCGATCTCTCTTATTTCTTCTGATTTGAGCGATAAATGGGCGGCGTGGTCCCAGTAGAAGCGAAATTCAGGTTTGCCTTCGCCATCCAGCGCAGCAAATGCTATCGGAGTCTTTGTGCCTCTTTCTCGTACGATGTAGCCCGTGGACATTCCGAGAGACTTCAAATACTCGAGTAGTGCGTTACCAAATTCATCCATCCCGATCTTCGCAAGAAATTCCATAGGAACTCCAAGCCTATGAAGGCCGGCAGAGATGTTGAAAGGGGCGCCACCCGGTTTCTTCTCGAACAGGGTGGTGCCTTCCAGGCCCTTCATCGGTTCTCTAGAGATGAAATCGAAGAGGATCTCTCCAGAGCACAGAACCGGCTTAGGCCAATCCTTCATAACTTGAAGTCTCCCTCGAATCTATCGAGATCATCTGCAGGAAAGCTTCCCTTTATGTATTCTTTCGCAATTTCTATTGGGAGAGTGAGATCGTGGACCCCGAGAGAAAGAAGCTTGTTTGCGCTATCGATATCCTTAATGCTTGCCGCTATTATTCGAGGGGCATTTGAGTGCCAGTCTCCGATCTCAAGCATTTCGGTGATCCTCTCCTCCGGATCGATTCCAGCCTTCTTCATTCTGTCGAAGTACACGGCCACATACTCGACTTCCATGCTGAGCGCGGCATAATACTGCTCTACCGTGTAAACTGCCGTTGCACAAACACCGACACCAATCTCGTCAAGCTCAGGAACAAATGACGACGCCTTTTCCGGGTCCCAAGGAAGCTTTACGGTGAAGAATTCGGGGTCGAAATCACTCTTCTTGATGAACTCCTTCACTTTCTGTATCCAGTTTGTCGATGATATGCTGCCTTGAACAAAGTGACGCTCTCCCGGGACCTTCGAGAGAAACTTCATTGCGTCCATTAGGCCCCATCCTGGTCTGTCGCGTTTCAGGATAGTCGGGTTAGTTGTTATTCCTGCAAAAACAGGTTGCTTAACGAGCTCAACGCTCTTTTCACAAATACCGTCAATGTATAACATTATTAGGCTCCTTTCTTAAGAAACTATATGTCTTGAAATGCAGTTTACTCTGCAAGAATCTGGTAATCAATACCCTTTATATCACAGAACTGTACCAGTTCCTCTACAAAATCGCCGTAGACACCGTGAGTGTGGTTGCACGGGTAGTATCTCAGGAAGGTTTCCATGTCCGTATCCAGCTTCACATAGGCATGCGGCCACTCGATCTGGACCTTCTCCGACAGCTTCTTTTCTTCGGCTTCAGAGAGTTTAACGAACTCTCCCGGTACTATTGTCATGATGTACTCGCCGTTCTGTCTTGCAAGCCTGGCAAGGGTAACTCGCCCAGGTGCCGCGAAGTGCTTTACGGCTGCTCCTCCGGCAGGGAAGTAGAAGTCTTCTGGATACAATTCTACGTTTTTGAGATTAACTTCGGGATTCATCGATTTGCCGGCAAAAAAAGTCGCGTGAGTGCCCGAGTTACATAGATCTAGCAGGTTTTCTTCCTCGAAGTAATGCCTCACGTCTGCAAATAGAACAGGAGTCTGAGCAATATGCTTGAAGATCTCCATTGTCAGAGCTCCATCCATATCCGTTTCGGTGGCCGCAACGATTGTCTCCTTTGAACCGTGCCAGTCGTATGGATCGTTGAGGAAGGCCTCTACTATATCCATGGTAGCATAGTTGTTTGTCATCTCGGGCTGGCCTTTGAAGCCCACAAAGTCAAGTTCGTACTCCTCGATAATGCTTAAAGCAGCTTCGTAGAGTGCAATCTGTTTTTCGAGTTTTTCGGGAGTAAGCTGTTTCCCGTCATACTTAACTGTCGCCAGTCTTTCCAGCCATTCTCTTGCCTTTTTCGTGACGTCTTTCGGCACTTTCTCCGCTCTCACTACGAGCTCATACTGGTCAATCTGCTCGACATCGACGCCGAACTCCTTCATCCACTGATCACCGTTCGCGGTGGCGGTGTACATTCCCATAGGGCGGCCGCCGAACATACCATACCTCTCGCCCTTAAGTCTTGCCGCTGCCGACGCAGCTCTCAAAAAGTGCATGACTCTCTCGATTACATCTGAATCTTCGGGGTTTCCCCACACCCTTTCCGGCATTATTCCAACCTGTTCCAGTGCGCCGGCGGCCGCCAGCTGCCCGACCATTCCCGGATACGCCGGGTTGATCTGTCCATAGGTGAGGAAAGGACCTGGTGCATAAAGCGAGGCCATCACGGAAAGATGCGGCCAGCACCAGATGGCGTAGTTGAATATCGTGGCCTCAACCTCGGCCTTCATCAGTTCCTTGCCGGCCTTCTTCGCGAGCGAAGGCTTCCAGACTATATCGGAGGCTGTGACAACTTCCACTTCACCCGTTGCTTCAAGGGCCTTAACCAGCCTGTCTTGAAACCCCTTGTTCATTTCGATCAGATCGTTGTGAACAAAATCGCGCCCGTCGGAAAAAGTGATCACTCCAACCTTTCTCTTTTTCATTAAGCATTCCTCCTCTTTTCAATGTTTTCTTCGAGCTTATCTATATGAGCTTTGACACAGATTTTCTTTGAAGCAGTTCCGCCTTCAGCACAACTTTCGATTTCTCACCTCTTGTTCCGTCTATTTCGCTCAGCATTATCGTGGCGGCAATCCTTCCGATGTCGAGAACCGGCTGTCTGATCGTCGTCAAGGGAGGATCGATTAGTTCGTTCATGGAATGGTCATCGAAGCCAACGATTGACAGATCACCGGGGATTCTGAGATGTAGCTGCCTGACTGTATCGACAAGCACTTGATTGAGAAACTGGTTTGTGGATATGATCGCATCCGGTCTCTTGTCCGATTTCAGAACAGATTCCAGTGACAGCGAAGCCCTTTCCGCGTCCACTGCATTTTCGATAATCCAGTCTTTGTTTATCTCAATGTCCAGCATCTTGCAAGCATCCAAAAAGCCCATGCGTCTCTCTTCTATTGTATAGATTCCCTTTTTGTGAAGGACTATTCCGAGCTTGCTGTGACCGTTTTCCTTTAGATGCAACACTCCCTGAAGTATCGCCTGTCGGTTATCGAGGGTTACCGAACTTATCCTCTCCATTCCCTCAAGAATTCTATCGTAGAAGACGACAGGAATGTTTCTCCTGACTGCCTCTCCGTAGAGTTTTGAGTTGTTCCTTCCGTCTTCTCCTTGACAGGGCGAGGAAAGTATCCCCTCGACACCGTGTTCGAGAAGCCATTTTATGTAAACTCTCTCCTTCTCGAAATCCTCGCCGATATCGCAAACTATGAATTTGTAGCCTCTGGGAAAGAGAACGGTCTCGATTCCGCTCATGAAATCCAGAAAGAATGGATTCCTGATATCCGACACAATGAGGCCCACCGTTTGGGTCTTTCTTGTCTTCAGGGATTTTGCGGAGGAATTGGGAATGTAGTTCAATCTTTCGGCTGCGTCAACTATCTCCTTCCTTAGAGAAGGACTCACTCCCGGTTCATCGGAAAGCGCTCTAGATACAGACGACGGCGATATGTTCAATTCATTTGCTATGTCCTTTATCGTTATCTTCTTAATCAATGAAAATCGCAACCTTTCGCAAACGTTTGCGTTCCTTTTCATTATACTATATGGCATCAACGGCTTGAGGTGAAGAGAGAGATGAACTAGATGAAGGTAGCCTGGAAGGAAAAAGTCAGTGAGTCTTCAGCTTTCTTGACAGCAAAAGAGTTCCTAAGATGGTAGGGCTTGGTTCTGCAACGGAGAGCTCAACTTCAAAATTCTTTCCGTGGATTTGATAATGGTTATCTCTTATTGTTCTTTCTATGGAGCTGAAGTAGAAGGGGTTCTTGCCGAGGTTTCCCCCTATAACGAGCAGCTCGGGGTCGAAAGAGTCTATCAGGTTACACAGAAATCTTCCTAACGTTCTTGAAGCTCTGGTCACCAATTCACTGAAGAATCTCTCATTCATCTTTGCCCGATCGATAATCTCCTTCGTCTTTATTTCTCTATTGAGTGAATCTTTGACGATCTTTTCAAGGCCTTTTCCTCCCGAAAGCGCTTGTAAGCAACCATGGCGTCCGCAAGTGCAGAGAGGACCATTCGGGTCAACTACAGTGTGGCCAATTTCGCCAGCTACGCCATTTGCTCCGCGGAAGATATCGCCTCCGAAGACTATTCCCATTCCGATCCCTGTGCTGACCGTCACATAAATAAGCGAATGAATGTCTTTCCTGATAGCCCACTCTCCAAAGGCCGCGGCGTTGCAGTCATTCTCGATTACACCTTCAGTACCGAGAAAGGGAATTAGTCTCTCAAAAAGTTTGAGATTCTTCCATCCCAGATTTGGAGACCAGACAAGTGTTCCTGTATCGGGATCAACTGCACCGGCTGTGCACAAACCCCATCTACTGATCTGACCGCTCCCCGTAAGTCCTTCACACACGCTTCTGAGACGGGCCAAGAAATCATCTGCTCCACATTCCGGGAATGTAGGAAACTCCTTACTCGCAAGAGGTTCCTGAGAGCCCTCTATGAAAGCGGAAACGAGAGTCTTTGTTCCGCCGATATCTATTGCCAGTTCAATTGATTCCATCTATTGCCTTCCGAATTCTTCTGATCCTATTCAGAACCTCCGATTCCTTTCCTTCTTCGAACAGCTTCTTGCTTGCTATGAAGGAGCCAACTCCGAGCGCAGAGGCCCCTGACTCAATGTACTGAGCAGCATTTTCTGCGGTCACTCCCCCGAAGGGCATGAATTTGACATAGGGGAAAGGTCCCCTATATGCTTTGAGCAACTGTAGACCTATCGGATCACCTGGAAATAGCTTCAGAAAGTCAAAACCTTCATTTAGAGCGGTCTGAACATCGCTTGATGTGTAGACGCCGGGTATATACAACATCCCATCTCTTTTCGAGAGCCTGGCGATTTCTTCGCTGAATCCCGGACTGAGTACGAAATCTGCGTTCGATCGTAGGGCTTTCGAATACGATGACTCGTTGTAGACTGTGCCGGCCCCTATGTGCAATACTCCTTCAAGTGACTTCTTCAGTTCAAAGAGTAATTCAGACGACGACTCATCGGAGAAACTCACTTCTACGATGGTGAAACCGTTCTCCAGCAGCATTTCGCACAGAGTCTTCGATTGCTGAAGAGTGAGCCCTCTAATGACTGTAAGGAGCTTTTCGTTCAAGAGTTTTCTAAGCAAGCCAGTTCCCCTCCAAAATGATGAATTCACTGAAACCTATGACTCTCAATGTAAAGGGCGGCCAAAGTGTTCTCCGTTTTTCTGGCCGCTCTGATGAGTACTGTTCTGAAACAATGTCTTCTTGAAGCTATCTTATCATCTTCAAGGGGACTCTTCTTGGTTAGCTCTTTATGTCACTTCCATATACTACTCAACAGATACACCTGCAAATGCGACCATGGGATCTTCGTTGCTTTCCCACGGCCGGGAGTAGGTGAACTCTATCAAAGATATTCCCTTGCGTATTCCTTCAAAATCAAAGAATACGGTCGTCGGTGAACCCACAGTCTGTACTGAGTTCGGAAAGCCTTGAATAGAGCCTGAACTGCTCGAGTCACTTGCAACGGTCTTCCCAATGTACCTCAAGGCGGATCCATCGGTTTTCGGAGTCCACGAGAATCCGGTCGACGGGTTTTCCTGGAGAGAGATTCTGGTAAGTCTACCCACCTCCACCGATCCTGATGAACTGCTCAACACCATTGTGTACTGAGGAACACACTCGTTTAGAGTTGTATCCTCGACTTCAACGTTATATACGCGGATATCTACGGCGCTTTCCTGCCCTTCCCATTCTCTGAAGAGTTTGAAGATGATTGCAGAGCTTCCAATAGATTCAGGGGTGAAGAACCATGTAATTGCTGAGCTGGCTCCGGGTGATGTTTCTTCGGGTTGACTTCCGGAGACTTCCTTAGAATAAAGTGAAAAAGCTTCATTATCTGATAGGTAGTAGTGCCAGGTGTACCCGGAGCTTGTATTCTCATCCAGGTCGATCTTGAGACGTTGTTCGTAACTGACCTTGTTTACAATGACCGGAATCGCCAACTCTTTTTCAGACGCTCCTAGCAGAGCATTTGCAGGTAAGAACACGAGAACGAGCATTATAACTGTAATGACTTTATGATTTCTTCTAGAAGACATACACACCTCCGATTTCTGTTTTGTCTTTTGCGAAGCTCGCGATCTGAATGGCAGCCCTACTCTAGCATTCTCGAGACCTTCTGCAGATTCCCTTCTTGCAGACCATAGCTGATGTACTCGGCCCTCATAAGATCCCTATCGCCTTTGCCTGCTAGAAGAGAGTTAAGTCTCGCTGCCACAGTTGAACTATCCAACTCGAATATGTCTCCGTAGAACCCAAGTAGATCGTTGAGCAGTCCCCGGTCTCGCTGAAGATAGAACTTCAAATGGTAGTCTTCTGCCCGGTAGAACTCTACGATTTGAGATATCTCTGTAGCTGACTTCATATCACGTTCGCTTTCCTTCAAAGCAATGAACTCTTCGGCCACGTCCCTTTGATCGGCATTATGATAGAGAATAATTGACATGTACTGTCTCTTGTAGTCTATGTAGGCGTTATGTGAGCTCCAGAAAACCTCCAGCAAGGCCTCGTAAGTGATCTCTGACGGGTCAAACTCGATCTGAACAACCTCCGTATGATCGCCCAGCGAAAAATAGCTTGGGTTCTCTTTTGTACCGCCGGCGTATCCGACGCTAGTTTTGTAGATTCCTCTTGTTCCTCCAAAGGCAGCCTCGGAGCCCCAGAAACACCCAAGGCCAAATGTTGCTTTCTCAAGGGTTGAGGGAACATCGATATCGATCGCAGGTTTTTCACTATTGGCCATAGGAAACACTCCTAACAATGAGAATATCATTATAGTTGAAAGGAACTGCTTCATACATACCTCCACTTTATTCTAGACAATATAAATCGGATATAAGACTATTTGGAATGATTATAAGTTCATTTGTCGAAGTGATTTTGAAGGTTTGAGAAGAAGCTTACATGGGTTAGAACGATCCTCCATTTTGAAGATGACCTATGGAATTCAAGATTTATTAAGTGTCCTCCGCAACAGCAGCTAAGATACCCCCGCTCTCCATTGAAATGAGGAGCGGTGATTGTGATGTAAGTGAGTCTTTGCAACGATTCCCGTTTCCTTTGCAGACTTTCATAGTCGCGAAAACAATACAGCGTCAATCCCGACTCTTAAGCGAATAACAGAGTCCCAACTCCTCTTTCACTGAAAGAGAGGGTTTGTTTAAACGTGTGGTGCCTTTCTTTGTTCAAGGTAATCAAACCGGCCGAAGAGTCCCAGCGGAAAGGCTGCCAGGCCAAAACGCTCTTCGCAACTAGACTTAGCAGAACATATACCGTCTCGCCAAAGAGATAATTCTTCCAGGGTCCGATCTTCTTGTATTGCAGAAACATATTTATCGCAAAGCTGTTGAAGAAGACAAGGAATGTTATGAGAACGGCGTACACGAAAGAGGGGAATTCCACATTCGCCTTTCCCAGCGAAGTAAACAAGTATATGAATACGGCCAAGCATGTTACCGCTCCGGCTATACAACCATATATGAAGGCCGTCCAATTTGTTTTCTCTGTTGTCTGATTGTGAAGTTCCATCATGAGTTCGAAGAGGTTCATAAGGGCGTTCACGGTGAAGAGAAGCATAAGGCTCACGATATCCAGCATTCCCGAGAACATGGCTATTGCAAAGATCATTACCGAGGAGCTAAAAGAATACTCATACCATCTCGGCATAGTTGATGCCCTTTGCAAGATTCCTCTAATACCATTTGAACCCGAAAGCGGAGACGGTGAAGTGGGCTATTGCAGACATGAACAGAAAACTGGCAATGAAAGGCCCCATTCTCAAATCAAGGAAGTTTTCCGTGGCCGGAACGAGGCGCATAATCTCCCTGTCAAATGCCAGATAGTTTCTGGTTATTGTTAGAGCTGAGTCGTTGCTGATAATATGCATTACGATTCCTTGAACCAGATGCAGAAAACCCATGACGATGTTGTAGAACCTTAGCTTACCGTGACTCCTGCCATACTCTCATTTCTTTTTCGTCACTTACAAATACTAGCATCTACAAGCCTCTGTCCAATGCTTTTCGGAGACTGGATCGGCGCCAGGACGCAATGCCCGGAGAAACGTCTGGAAACGCTAAGCGCCGAAGAATATCGGTGGACGCAAGCCTGCCTTCGGCAGGAGGCGAGGCCGACTGCGTCGGGAAATGATGCCCGGAGGAAAGTTCGGGGAAGTGATGCTGCTGCGCAGGAAGCAAAAAAAAAGAGCCGCTGAACGCTGTGAAGAGTCGTCCTTANNAAGCCCAGATCCTGAACAGGAGCGCTTCAGGATGACAGAATAGGTTCGTTCTGATCCGAGGGCGTAATTTTCTTCTTGGGGACTGGTCAAGCTCTTGTTCTTTGCTCCTGACCAACCCCCAACCTCCGACCCCCAACGACAGGCCAAATCATCTCTCAATCAGTTCTACTCCCGCTCTTCTGAATTCCTCTATAGTTCTCTGAACATCGCCTATGTTTGCTTCTACACCTTTTGTTCCATTTATTATTACGTTTATCTTGAAGCCGGCCAGGAGAGCATCGTGAACGGTGTATTTGAGGCAGTAGTCCAGAGCTAGTCCGCAGATATCAAGCTCTTCAATTCCGAGTGCTCTTAGTAGCCCATCTGTTCCCAGTTCCGTTCCGTCGTTTTCTCTGAAGATCGAGTAGCTGTCAACATGGGGATGGGTTCCCTTTCTGATTATGTAGTCAAACCGGTTGGTCTCAATGTTGGTGTGAAATGCCGCCCCGTGGGTTCCCTGCTGGCAGTGGACGGGCCACAAGACGGGGCCAATTCCTTTTTTATTATCGAATGGTGTAAAGGGCTCTTTCCCATGGTTGACCGCAAAGCTCATATGATTGGAGGGGTGCCAGTCCTGCCCCGCAACTATCGCCTTATACACAGAGTCTCTCATAGCTCTGTTTATCGCTTCGTTTATCTGGCTTGCGCCGCTCACTGGCAGTGAACCTGTTTCGTAAAAGTCGTTCTGAACATCAACAACTATTAATGCCTTGCGCATCTTCATCACCTCACTTCTTCCTGGAGTGCCTGAAGTCTTCCGCATAGTTCATCGTCGACTGAACTCAGTGCAAACAGAGTTACTTCGTCCGGTTCGAGTTCCCTTACTTGCTTTATGAGTTCTATAAACTCATCCCATCTGGAGGCATAGTTGAATGCACCCAGTCCGATTCTGATATTGTTCAGGGAGCCGTGAAGACTGCGGATGTTTTTCACCCTTGAGATTACTTCCTCTGGCTCTTTGCCATATGCCATGACAACTGCCGCATCAATAAGGCCGTTTTCCAGCCACTCAAGCCAGGGTTGAAGACGCTCATGTACGGCTCTCTCCGAATAATCATCATAGACTGCGCAGGATAGCTTTTTGCCCTTGCTTCGAACTGTTTCGGAGATCATCGAGACCTGTCTTGTCACCGCGTCGATTCTGAAGCGATCGAAGCTATCCGTGCCATTCGACAAGCCTTCTTCGTTCAGCCAATCTCTATACTCGGCCAATGCAATCGGGTTGAATCCAAAACTCCTGAAGGGGTACCTTATGAAATCAAGATGAACCTCTTCTATATCGTAATTTGAGATTTCCGAAGCAATCTCCTCTGTGAACTCTCTCACGCCTGCTACACCAGGATCGACGTAAGGGCCGAAGACTTCTTCGAGGTTGCTGGACGAATAGTCGAGCATTGAAGTGCCGTTTTCGTCAACGGTAATCCATTCAGGATGTCTGTTCACTATGTGTACTGCCGATAAAGGTCTTCGCCTTTCGAAACCCCAAACCAGGTTGACATTCATCCAGGCCGAAATGTGAAAAGTCTTTCCCGAAGCTTCGGCAATAGCCTTCCTAAGAGCATCGAACGGCTGCACCAATTCCTCTGCAGGCGGAAGCAATGCTGAAGAGTAATAAGAGTCACCTCGACCAACAACCTGAATGTAAGCTCTACCTGCGTTTATCCGATCGAGCCGATCGATCATTCTGCTCAGTGATTCGGGGGAAATAAGCTCTTTGCTTGTCACCCATACTCCCGGTTCAAGTCTGTTCATCTTTCTCCTCCTGCCGGCTAATCAGCAAGTTTCCGCCTGAACCCTAGATGAAGTCAATCACATTGGATTTGTCGCTTATTTCGGGGATTATTATGCCCTTGCCGTCCGCCATTACTACCGTTACACCGGGGCCGTGACCGGTAATTATACAGTCTCCGTGCACAACTACTCCGATAGTAACGGAGCCCTCCATATAACCTCCAAGTCCGAAAGAATCGTTGTGATTTTCGAGGGCTACGAAATCGCCTATTCTAAGCCTGTCGAGACCGACTTTCTTTATGAGTGCCCTGTCATTTGTGATGATGTCGTAGTCGCCACCGGAAGGATCTCCCGATCCTGAGCCGGAACCCATGAGATAACCGGGTACTATTGCCCTTACTGGGAAGTAGATCTTCCCATCTCCTTCTCCAACTGGTATCCTGTCTAAAAGCTCAGGATCGATATTGTATACCCTGATTGAGGGATAATCTTCAAGCACTAATCCCTGACCGAATCCGACAACCTGTATCTTGTCTCCGATCGCCATCCTCTTCTTTATGTCTTCTTTGAAGTGAATCAAGACATGATTTATGCCGCCATGCTTGCCTATGACTATTCCCTTCTCCCCCTTTGCGTCTCCGCTGATTAAAGTGGCCGAATTTCCGATACAGGAATAACCGACATATGCTGAGTTCTTGTCAGCTTCGGAGTTCTTTGTCGAGACATCCGGCTCAACATGGTCGCCAACCATCTTGAAAGCACTGTCTCCAAGAGCAAAATTATAGGTAATGCCTCCCGTACCCGGGAAAAGTCTTGGAGTCCCATCGACTTCAAGTCTGAAAGGGCTTCTCCTTAGTGGATGTGCAACTTCGCCAGAGACAGAGATCTTCACTACAAAAGCTTTGTTTGTCTTCAATGTCTTCTCCTCCATTTGGTGTTCTTGTTAGCATATAGTACATATACATTATATCAACTGAAGAACGTCGGTCGAAGCGTGATATAATCCACGCTGGAGGTAATCATATGTATTATCCGGGCCATATCCAGAAAGCGAAAAGACAGATCCAGAATTACATGAAGTCCGTAGACGGAGTTGTCGAGCTGCTTGATGCTAGGATTCCTCTCACGAGCAGGGCCTATGAAGCAGAACGGTTGTTTCAGAACAAACAGCGTATTGTCGTTCTGAACAAGTCTGACCTGGCCGATACTGAGATCACTTCCATGTGGAAAGAGCATTTCAGAGCACAGGGAAGCGGAGTTGTAGAGGCTTCACTAAGATCAACAGACGCGAGGAATTTCATAATCAGAGAAATCGTACCTCTATTAAAAAGCAGGTTCTACGAGAAGAGGTTCATGGTCGTCGGAATGCCAAACGTTGGAAAGTCTACCTTTATCAACAGACTCAAAGGCAAGAAATCACTGGCTGTAGGAAATAGACCGGGGATAACGCGTGGAGTACAATGGATAAATGTCTCTAAAAGCATTTCCGTTCTCGACACGCCGGGAATTCTATACTCTGAACTTCGCTCTCGGCAAGTAACGACGAAACTCCTAGCGGTAGGTTCCCTACCGTACGAGAAGTTTGATCCGCTTGATGCTTTCGAAATGGTGCTTTCCTTAATTGTCGAAAGATACGGGGAGGTTCCCCTTGAGGATTACCTTGGTGAGAAATTCGCCAATGGAGAAGAGTTTGTCGAGAAGTTCTGCAGAAGAAGAAACTATCTTGCCAAACAGGGAGCGCTCGACACAACCAGAGGAGCCCACACTTTTCTCAGAGAGGTCGCGGCCGGGAAGGCAGGAAGGTTTTCCTTCGAAGATCCCAAAAGCTTTTACAGTACTGATTCGCCCGAAACAGAGTGATCTCTCGCTCTGCTTCTCAAATCGGCCCATATTTGATCAATAAAACTGTAGGTCAGCCACTCTTCGATGATGTGGAGTTCCCTTGTGCCCAATCTGGTTGGTTTGATGATGTCACTCTCTCTTTTGAGATACCCTCTTGTTATTGTCGAGTAAAGGAGAAATCTCATCCTCAATGGAAGTCTTCCAAAGTGTTCTTCAACACTGCCGAGATCGAGGTGGCCACCGTAAAGCGCCCAGAAAGAGTAATAGAGAATCGCCGAAAACTTATTCATTTTGATCGTCTTACTGACCGGAAGCTTCCCGGAATCGACAAAGGAGAAGTATTCATCGAGAGAAAAGGTATTAGTTCGAAAATCCATTCCGTTGAAGGAAGAGGCGCTCGTGCCAATTCCCATAAAGAACTCACGTGAAACAGAGCTGTACTTTCTCTTTTCTCCCCTCTTTTTGAAGGTCCAGAGAGAATCTCTAACATAACCATTTGTGAGAGCGACGTTTTCCAGCTCTTCCAGTATCTCGAGTTCCTTCTCAGGATCGTTCTTAGTGTTTTTGTAGGCCGTGTCTGCAAAACGCATCATTGGATAAACTGATACCTGTTCCGGGCCGTAAGAAATAGCCGTCTCAAGATCCTCAACGATTCTTCCCCGGTCAAGTTGGTAATCGAAGATCAAGTCTACGTCTACAAAATCAAAGCCCGCCGAAGTAGTCTCGGCTATCGAATTATGCGAAACGCTGGAATCCTGTCTCCTTCGCCCCATAGAGTTCAAAGTGAAATCGTCGAAGGATTGTATCCCCAGACTGACGAAGTTAACACCAGTCTCTCTTATTTCTTCAAGCCTCTTGATGGAAACATCTGCCGGGTGGATTTCAAGAGCGATTTCGCCATTCGCCATTTCCCTGAAATGAGAGACGACTCCCCTTAGAAGGTTCAGGTCATAGGAAGGTGTTCCGCCTCCTATGTATATGGAACTGAATTGTGCGATTTTTTGGAGATCGGATTCGCGCTTCAAAGTCGTTAGGTATTTGTTTGTCAGTTTAGAGTCGTATTTGATTTTGTTGTAGGGGCAAAAGCTGCAAAACTCCGGGCAAAATGGTATGTGTATATACAGCCCTGGGGATGAATTAAAGCTCAGTGGGCCAGCACCATCCGCGTCCTCTATTATAAACAGCCTTTTGCCAAGTTCCATAACTCTTTCGGTAAGACTCATTTTTTGCCCTCCCGCCGCTCCATTCTAGTACGTAAAGTGTGGTAATATAATATATGTTTTGAGCATATATCTTATTCTATTTGGAGGTGTTACATGAAAAAGGACATAGTGATAGTGGGAGGAGGTCCCGCCGGTATAGTCACGGCGACAACGGCAAAGAAGACATATCCTGACAAGAGTGTAGTGGTAATTAGAAAGGAAAGGGAAGGAGTCGTCCCATGTGGAATTCCATACATATTCCATACTCTTCCGACTGTAGAGGCCAATACCATGCCGATAAAAGGTGCGCAGGATCTGGGAATCGATTTCATTTTTGATGAAGTCGTGGAAATCAGTACTGATTCCAAGAAGGTCAATCTCTCCGGTGGGGAGTCTATCGAATATGAGAAATTGGTTATTGCCACGGGTTCGCAGCCCATATTACCTCCAATAAAGGGCAATGAGCTTTCAGGTGTATTTACTATAGCCAAGGATAAAGAGTATCTGAAGACTGTATATGCTGCTGCAAAATCGGCGAAGCAAGTCGTAGTCGTTGGTGGAGGTTTCATAGGAGTGGAAGTTTCGGACGAGATCCTCTCCGATGGCAAGGAAGTCTACCTTGTCGAGGCCGTTGACCAGATACTCATGGCAGCCTTTGACAGGGAATTTGGAGCCATGGTAAGTGAAAGACTCGAGAAGAAAGGCATGAAGCTACGCACCGGGATGAAGGTCTGTGAGATAAAAGGAGAAGACAAGGTATCCGGAGTTCTACTTGACAACGGCGAAGAGATCGAAGCAGATATGGTGATACTTGCAATAGGTTACAGACCGAACGTGAAGCTTCTGGAAAATATCCGCGTTCACAGGGGTATAACCGGTGGAATATGGGCCGATGAATACATGAGAACCAGTGTTGACGATGTCTTTGCCGCCGGTGACTGCGTCGAACACAAGTGCTTCTTCACCAGAAAACCAAGTAGATTAATGCTGGCATCTACCGCGGCTTTTGAAGCGAGAGTTGCAGGTTCAAACCTTTTCAGCCTCAAGATGGTTAGGGAGAATCACGGAAATCTTGGAGTGTTCTCTACTTCAGTGGCCGATTTAACGGTCGCCGCCGCGGGACTCACGGAGTGTACGGCAAAGATGGAGAACTTTGATTACGTGGTTGGCGTTGCAAAGGGAATAGATAGACATCCCGGTTCGCTTCCCGACAAGTCGGAAATTTTCGTCAAGATGATCTTCTCCAAGGAGAGCGGAATTCTTCTTGGCGCGCAGATGGCGGGCGGAAAGAGTGTTGGAGAGATGGTCAATATTATCGGTCTCGGTCTACAGAAAGGAATAACCGTGAACGATTTCCTCACGATGCAGATCGGTTCCCATCCACTGCTTACTGCCGCCCCTACTACCTATCCGTTGACTCTTGCAGCTGAAAACGCTCTAATGAGCTTGAGAAAGGAATAAGAAACACTACAAATAGAAGAAGCTACCCAGAGGGTAGCTTCTTTTTATGTTGAGTGATGTTACTTTGCTTTCCCCTGATTCGCAACTGCCTGCTGTGCCTTTGCGATTTCTTCCGGATCACCCAGATAATAATGCTTTATTGGTTTTAGATCGTCATTAAGTTCGTAAACTAGAGGTATTCCAGTTGGAATGTTCAATCCTACGATCTCGTCGTCGGGAATATTGTCCAGATATTTGACCAGTGCCCGAAGGCTGTTTCCGTGGGCTACAATCAGCACTTTCTTTCCAGACTTTATCTCCGAGGATATCTCATTCTTCCATAGTGGCAGGAATCGCGCCACCGTGTCTTTGAGGCACTCCGTTCTGGGGAGCTCGTCATCCGAGAGAGTCTTGTACTTGGGGTCATGTCCCGGGAATCTTTCATCGCTCTCTTCAAGTGCAGGCGGTCTGATGTCGTAGCTTCTCCTCCAGATCTTCACCTGTTCTTCGCCATGCTTGGCTGCGGTTTCGGCTTTGTTCAAACCCTGAAGGGCGCCGTAGTGCCTCTCGTTAAGTCTCCAGTCTCTAATCACCGGAATCCACATGAGATCCATCTCATCCATTATGTACCATAACGTTCTTATCGCTCTCTTAAGAACGGAAGTGTATGCTAGATCGAAGTCGTATCCTTCGGCTTTCAATATCTCGCCAGCTTTCTTCGCTTCCTCACGGCCCTTTTCGGAAAGGTCAACATCGGTCCAGCCAGTGAAGCGGTTCTCTTTGTTCCAGGTGCTTTCTCCGTGTCTTACAAGTACGAGTTTGGTCATATTACTCCTCCTTCCACATATCTTCTACATTATAAACTATTCCTCAAATTGGGGCAGATCGGTCTTTCTTTCGAAATAGTCTGTAGTCTTACTTTCTGTTCTTTGTCATCCATTCAACTGCGAAATCAACCAGTTCTACTTGAGGGAGAAGAGTTGATTCGGCGTACCCGATCATTCCCTTGTTTACCTTTGAGGGGAAATCTCTCTCGAAGTCGCTTCCTATGATATAAAAGTCGTCTGAATCAAGGTCGAAATCGTTGAACTCTTTCCAGACTCTCCTTCCGTTTTCCATAATCGGGGCTCCATCTTTGCACTTCTTTCTGGAGGGAAAGTCGGCCCGGTATTCTGCCAGATGCAATGAACTGTTGTTCGAATGACCGACACCCATAAGCAGTATGTGAGCATTCAGGTCGTATAGTCTGGCAAGGGGCGATCCTTCACCCATGCCGAACTCCAGTTCGTGGCTATCTACAATGTAAGAGACCTTCTTTCCCCTGGCGGCAAATGAGACCTGAGGATGGTCGCTTCTCACAACACCTTTCATCTTTCTGAAAGTCTCTGAAATGACTCCCATCCCTCTTGTCGGAGTCTCCGCTCTGTTGAAGGGAGGCATTGTTCTTCTGATCGTGTCAAACCAGGTCGCCGGAACAGGAGGATTCGACCAGTTTGAGGGCTCGCTGAGATCTCCCGAATGAGCAGGCATTACTAGTGTTCCTTCCTCATCAAGTACTGCTTCAAGCGCCCTAATCACTGTAATGGCTCCTCCGCATACCCAGCCTAGACTGCTTAGTGAAGAGTGAACTAGCAGTACCATTCCTTTCCTTACTCCGAGATGCTTGAGATCAGAAATCATCCTCTTCGTAGTTAGAGGCCCGTTCTTGCTAAGAGCAATTGCATCAGCTTCACTCATGTTTGACTCCTCAATGATCCTACTTGATAGAAGAATCATTCGGCGATTAACCAGTAGACTTCTACTTCAGCAAGACGTCTGTCTGCAGAGGGATCTTCGAAGACAACTTTGAGAGAGTACTCCCCTTCTTCTTCGAAGGTCATTTCATTTCTTGTCTTTTGCCAGTCTTCTGCAAACCGCTGGATTTCCTCTTCGCCTTTTTCCAGTAAGAGATACACGTTATTGTTCTTCAACACTTTTATGTTCAGTCTCACTCTCAGTTGCTGGCCAGGTTGAATAATGAACTTGGCAAAGGTTTCACCGGAGTCTCTGGCATACAGGGTTGTGCTCTCAAAGCCGGAGGATCCTGCAAGGAACAGTGTGAGAACGACTAGCCCGAGTATCCCGGCAAATGTCAGATAGCGTCCCGCGACAACAAGTCTCAAAGTAAATACCTCCGTAAGAGTTTTTGTAAGTAGATTATAACCGAATCCAGTGCTGGCGTCGATCTTAAGCCAGTAATAGAATAGTTCGAACAAGACAGTAATGCAGAAAACGAGGCCGATTCAGGTAGATGTATAATTGAGATGGGACATTCATCCGACAACTTGTCGATATGGAGTCTGGTTTCATGTGATCTAGTATGAAATCACTATCTTGATTTGGATTTAGGCGTGAGAGACTATATTATTGTGATATAGAACGGTGAAAGGGGGTAAACCGCCTTGAAGATAATTATCTTTGGTGGCACCGGAAGAGTAGGGAGGGTCATACTTGATAGGGCCTTGAACGATAATCACATAGTCACAATATTTGTTGGCAACGTCTCGAAATTGACTGTTAGAAAGGAAAACCTCAGGATTTTCCAGGGCGATGTCTTCAATAGCCAGAGCGTGAGAGATGCAATAAGAGGGCAAGATGCGATTGTCAGCGCTTTAGGCCCGGATAATTCGGGAAGCGTGAACGATACTCTGGCAGTCGCTATGAGAAACATAGTGAATGCCGCCAGGGATACCGAAGTGAGTAAGCTCGTTACGATCGCGAACTCGGGTATTCTTCAGCTATCGCCGAGAGAACTCAGGCTTGATTCCCCCAACTATCCGCAATATCTCAAGAAATCTTCAAGAGAATTCATGGATGCGTTCGAAATTCTCAAGGCTTCGGAGCTTGATTGGGTCGTTGTGTGCCCGCCATTTATGTCCTTTTCAGAAGGCAACCAGAGTTACAGAGTTTCGGCCGACTTCCTTCCAGAAAACGGAGAGAAGATTTCGATTCAGGACGTTGCCGAGTTTGCTTACAAGCAATTGTTCACGTCCGAATACACTCAGAAGAGAGTTGGCATTGCCTACTAACCTCGAAAGAACTCGAAAGGTGAAGTTCCCGATCCTGAAATACGTGTGAATAGACTGGAGGCACTTACGAATGGTGTGTTTGCCATCGCAATGACTGTTCTCGTGCTTTCTCTCGGGGTCCCGGTAAAGGATAAGATTGCAGATCAGGGCGCTCAGTAAGGCACGTATTGAGCAAGAACTACGACTTTCTGAGTTACTTCATCTCCTTTTTCGTGATCGGATCGATCTGGATCTCCACAGTTGGAAGGACAGATATTTTGAAGAAGACTGATTACCGGCATCTTTGGTTGAACTTACTCAGTCTCTTCTTCGTTACAACAGTACCTTTCACTACCGCACTTCTTGGGGATTATGGTGAATTTGAGTTTGCAGAGCTGCTGTTTCATCTGAAAATCCCGATTCTTGAGATTATCGCACTTGTTCAATGGCATTATCTGATGAAAAACACCGGTCTGATTCGCAATGAGGTCCTGGAGAGCCTTGATATGCATTACTACAGAAAGATCTATGTTTCAGCGTATTCATCCCGCTTTTTGGAATCGCGATTTTCATTCTGACACCCATATGGAGCAACCTTGTATATCTCATCATATTTCTCAGGGTGCTCTTTATACTCAGGTAATACTTAATTATGGTTTTGATTGCTAGAATATATCTATAATCTAGGGGGCGATCGAGATATTGTTCACTATCATTCGTTTTGTTGTTGCTGTTCTTACGGCAGTCACCGGTGTATATATAGTGTTGAAACCGGAATCCTACGCCAAGCTGGCCGAGTTTTCGGCCGGTAATGCCAGAGGAAAAACGGAAGTGAAGGCTATCATGGGGGGCACGTTTATAGGGCTTGGGGTTGCTCCGATAGTTCTCTTGGGTGCGCAGATTTCATTCCTTTTTCTGGGGATTGTTTATCTGTTTATCGCCGCAACGCGTATAATGTCCATATTTGTGGATAAGTCTTTGACGTTCACTAATCTGATTACTCTTCTCGTTGAAATAGCATTTGGTCTAATTATGGTACTCCCTATTTGAAAGAAAAGAAACCGACTTAGGTCGGTTTTTTTATACGAGGTACTTCTACCCCTGAGAAGATCATGAAAGAAATGGAGGAAAGGGAATTGAGAGAGGAAGATCTTAAGAAGGCAATAGAGGAAGCATGGGCAAAACGCCTTCAGCTCCCGGTCGATAGATTTGTCTCGAAAGAGCGGTTTCTCATGGCAGATGAGGCCAAGAAAGGGAAGGGCGAGCTCAGTCATCTGAGTTTTGAAAAGCGAACGGTAATTCTTTATGACCCCGAGCTCGAAACAGTTGTAAAATCTGCTCTTGAAGAAGAGGATAGAGAGAAGTTGGCTCTTGCGAAGTTGCTTCACGAGTCTTTTTCTCTTTGGAAAAAGACATCCATCAAGTACCTTAACCCTTCGAATTACGTTCCTTACGACCCACCAATGGATTTCGTTGTCAGAAGACTAAATCAGGGCGACAGGACTGCTTTCTATCGGTTCAGAAACCAGTGTACAAGGGAGGATCTCGCCGAAGGGTTTGTCGAGCTCGACCACGTAGTTGTTTTTGGAGCCTTTTATGAAGAGGAGATCGTGGCGGTCTCAAGCATTATTGAATGGGATAGCATTGCAGATATTGGCATAATAACTATGCCTGATTTCAGAGAGCTTGGCCTGGGAAAGGCAATCGGTTCAAGGGCAAGCGAGTGGGCAATCGTGAATAAGAAACTGATTCAGTACAGACATGACGTATTGAACTACGGATCGCTGAAAGTTTCTCGTGCTCTGGGATTCAGAGAGTATATACTCGAGCAAGAATACACCTATATTGGATGATCACCTTATCGGAAGAGAAATGCATCTGTTTCTTCAAGTCAAGAATGTATCTCTCTGAGATTGTAACTAGTGCGTAAGAATCAATTCAGTTTGTCGAGCGATTTTTGTCTCTTTTGATTTGACATGGTGAGCCACAAAAGTGTAGAATCCTTTCATAAATAGCGGGGAGATGAATTGATGATAGACTTCAGATTTTCCTGGATAAATGCATATTATTATTATAACAACAGAAGCATTTGCTTGTGAGTGATAACTCCGGGTAAGTGCTTCTTGCATTTACTCCGGATGAAAGAAAAGAAAGGGTCTCCAATCCGGAGACCCTTTTCTTTTTCAGACAGGAAGGCGGGGTGGTGAAATGGTAGTCGTTCTTAAGAGAGGTACTGGTGAAGAGGAGATTAAGCAAGTAGAGTCTCTTTCAGAGAGTCTGAATCTGAGCTGTCATGTTTCCATGGGGATGGAGAGAGTAGTGATCGGTGTCATCGGTGACGACCGTTATATGTCAGTTGAACGATTTGAGGCTCTTGAGTGCGTCGAACAAGTTGTTCGAGTTCTCAAGCCGTTTAAGCTTGTTTCCAGGGAGTTTCACAGCGAAGATATCTCTGTAGACATTGGCAATGTCTCGATAGGAGGAGGGAAGTTCGTAGTGATGGCCGGTCCGTGCGCGGTCGAGGATAGGCCTATGATAGAAGAGATCGCCGCCTTCCTTTCTGAAATGGGAGTGAAAGTGATTAGAGGAGGGGCTTTCAAGCCAAGAACCTCTCCATACTCTTTTCAAGGTCTTGGAGAAGTAGGTCTGAGATATTTGAGAGAAGCTGCGGATCGGTATGGCCTCAAGACGGTGACCGAGGTAACTGGCGAAGGGACACTTGAGGCCGTCTATGAAATGAGTGACATACTGCAAATTGGGGCAAGAAATTCACAGAACTTCCAGCTTATTCAGAAGGTTGCCGAAAAGGGAAAGCCTATTCTTCTGAAGAAGGGCTTCATGAATACGGTTGAAGAACTTCTTCTTTCTGCGGAGTATATTGCCTCCAAGGGAAACATGTCGATAATACTTTGTGAAAGGGGAATCAGAACCTTTGAGACGGCCACGAGGAACACGCTTGATATTTCTGCCGTGCCGCTAATCAAACTTCAATCTCCACTTCCGATTATCGTTGATCCAAGCCACGCAGCAGGGAGGAGAGACTTGATAATACCACTTTCAAGAGCTGCTCTGGCGGCCGGAGCTAACGGTATCGAAGTTGAAATTCATCCCAGGCCGGAGATGGCTCTTTCCGACAGCAAGCAAAGCCTAAGCTTTGGCGAATTTGAGAAACTAATGGATAGCCTTGGAGCGCTGGCCGATTCTGCTGAGCTCCTGCTTACATGATTGGCAGGGAGGACAAAATGAGATTGCTGCCTTCAAAGAAAGTTGCCGGTGAAATAGCCGTGCCTCCTGATAAATCAATCTCCCATAGGGCACTAATGATGTGTTCGATGTGCAGTGGCGTAAGTGTCGTCCATAACCTGCTTGAAAGCGAGGATACTCTAAGGACTTTCAGGATTATCAGCGAACTTGGAGGAGGTTTCAACGGAGATTTCGACAGACTTGAAATATCTCAGGCGTCGTGGAAAGAGTCGTCTGAGCCGCTTTATTGCGGGAATTCCGGAACTACTGCAAGACTGATGGCCGGAGTTCTTGCGGGCAAGAGAGGAACTCACATCCTTTTCGGCGATGAATCCCTATCGGTGAGACCCATGAGGAGAGTAATCGCCCCGCTGAAAGAGATGGGGGCAAGGATATCGGCGAGGCAAGAAGATTCGCTTCTTCCAATGTGCATAGCCGGCGGAGAACTGAATGGGTACGATCATTCTCTTTCAGTGGCAAGTGCTCAGGTAAAGAGCGCGATCTTGCTGGCAGGCATTCAAGCAGAAGGAGTCACAACTGTTACGGAGCCTCACTGCAGCAGAGATCACACAGAGAGGTTGCTTCAATCCATGGGCGCCAGAATAAGTGTGAATGAGAAGAGGGTTGAAGTGGAAAGGAGCGAGCTTCTACCGGTTCGATTTTCGATACCCGGGGACATCTCTTCGGCCGCCTTTCTGATAGCTCTGGCGGTTCTTCATGAAAACGGCAAGCTGACGATTCGAAATGTCGGATTGAATGGAGGGAGGACTGGATTCCTAAGACTTCTCATAAGTATGGGTGCAGACATCGAGCTGGAGGTTGAAGAGAGCTCTCCAGAACCAGTGGGCACAATCGTGGCCAGGCCTTCCCGACTCAGAGGTGTGGAAGTTGGAAGCGCTTTGATTCCTTCAATGATAGATGAGCTTCCGCTGATAGCGCTTGCAGGAGCTTTTGCAGAGGGCACAACGACTGTCAGAGGGGCCGGGGAGTTGAGAAAGAAAGAGTCGGACAGGATATCCGTTACCGTTCAAAACTTCAGAAGAATTGGCGTAGAGATACATGAATATGAAGATGGTTTTAGCATTGAAGGCCCTCAAAGAATAATGGGAGGCAAGGTTGATTCCTATGGGGATCACAGAATCGCGATGCTTTTTTCAATAGCGGGTTTGCTGAGCGAGGAAGGAGTAGAGATAACCAACACAGAAGCGGTTGGTGTGTCCTTCCCCGGGTTCTTCCAGACGCTCGAGGAGGTCTGTCGATGAGGTTATGCATAATAGGACATCCAATTTCGCACAGCATGTCACCAACCATATACAGCCGTTTTTTCGAGGCCATGAACATCGATGCAACCTACGAAGCAGTTGACATCGACCCCAATGAGTTTTCCACGAAGATAGTCTCGATCATTCAGCACTTCGATGGGTTCAACGTTACGATTCCCTTCAAAGAGAGAATTGTTCCGCACATTGTCTGTCAAGTAGAACCTCCGCTCCTTGCAGTGAACTGCATCTTCCAAGGAAGGGGGTACAACACCGACTGGATTGGTTTTGGAAAGCCTCTGCAGAGGAGACCGATAGAGGAGCCGGTAATGATTATCGGAGCCGGGGGAGCGGCGAGAGCCGTGATTTTCTATTTGAAAAGGGTAGGCGTGAAGAACATACAAATAGTCAATAGAACACTTTCAACGGCAGAGAAAATCAAAGAAGAGTTCGAAGTATCCGGGAATCTGGAAGTCAACGTCTTTCCCTTGGAAGCCATAAGAGAAGTTGCAGCAAAGAGCAAGAGCATAGTAAACGCCTCTTCTCTGGGAATGAATGGAGAGGATACGGGGATCACTGCTCAAGAGCTTTCCGGTAAGAGCCTCGTATACGATCTCATCTACTGGAAGACGCCCTTGATCGAGTCTTCCCGCCGCTGTGAAGTGAAAACTGTTCTTGACGGAAGGCACATGTTGCTTCATCAGGCAATGGAGAACCTCAGAATTTGGGGAGTGCCTTCAGGCGAAAGCTTCGAAAAAACGTTTTGGGAAGTGATGAAGTGAAGTTCACAGTTGTCGGAGACTCTCATGGTAGCGGGGTTTTTGGACTCATTGAAGAACTGCCCTCAGGTGTTTCTCTTTCGATCGATAACATAAACCAGCAGCTCCTACGCAGACAGACGGGCTACGGTCGGGGGGAAAGGATGGAACGCGAGCAGGATAAAGCAGTAGTCAGGTCTGGTCTGTGGAGGGGAGTTACGACTGGAGCCCCGCTCTTAATTGAGATCCCTAATAAGGTTTCCAGTGCAGAGAAGAGTGTGAGAAGTATCCCGAGACCCGGCCATTCAGATTATGCTGCCTGGACAAGATACAAACTGAATGATCTCGCGGTTTATGCAGAGAGAAGCAGTGCGAGATGGACAGCAGCTGCAACGGCTGTTGGATCGGTTGCATCGCAGATTCTTCATGAATTGGGCATCACTTTGTGCAGTTCAGTAATAGCTATCGGGAATGTAAGTTGCGGACTGCCCTCAGAGAGCGGCTGGATTTCAAGAAGAGATGCGTCTCCGGTATTCTGCCACGACAAGGAAGCTTCTCAAAAAATGGTCGAAGAGATAGAGGATTCAATCAAAGCGGGAGATACACTCGGCGGGAGATTTGTGGTTATCGCCGATGGAGTTCCGACGGGAACCGGAGGATACGGGACTCTCTTTGAAAGGCTTGATTCGAGGATCGGCGAGTACTTTATGGCGATTCCTTCTGTCAAAGGAGTCTTCATTGGAAATCCGGACGTGAGACTTAGGGGTAGTGCGTATCACGACAAACTGTTCGTTGAGAAAGGCATGATCGTGAGGAAGTCAAACAATGCCGGTGGTATTGAGGGTGGAATATCGAATGGCGAGCAGATCGTCGTTGAGGCAAGCGTAAAGCCGATTCCTTCGTTGAGAAAGGGAATTTCTTCTGTTGACCTGAGCAAAATGAATGAAACGGCAGCTCCTTATGTGCGCGCCGATACGACGGCAGTTCCAGCGGCTTCGGTAGTAGGCGAGTCGATGCTTGCGCTCTTGTTGCTTGAAGCGATTCTTGAGAGGTTTGGAAACGGGGATTTTCGCTCGATAAAAAGGAGGGTGACGGATGAGAGTCTTCCTTATTGGAATGATGGGCTCGGGGAAAAGCACTATAGGTAGAATTCTATCTTCAGTTCTAGACAAGGAATTCATAGATATGGATTTAGAGATCGAGAGAGCTAGAGGAACTAGCATAAGTGAGATTTTTGAGAAAGAAGGCGAGGAAGAATTCAGAAGACTGGAAAAGAACCTTCTGAAGAAACTCGTCCACAGGGACGAGATTGTGGTATCGACTGGAGGAGGTATCATACTGGACAAGGAAAACCGCCAGATCTTGAAGGGAGAGAATGCCGTCTATCTTAGGCTTCCTCCGGCCGATCTTTACAGGAGAGTCACTGTCAATGGAAGACCACTGCTCAAGGAAGGTAAGGAGAGTATCTTCAGGATTTGGGAAGAGCGAAGGGAGCTATACGAGCAGTTTCCGTCTGTTGAAACTTCCAGTCAGTCCCGGTGGGAAACCGTTGCCGCGATATCCATGAAGATAGCTTCCGGAGAAAGCAAAGTGCTCAATAGCAGCTCACATCCAGTGTCCATATCACCTGGAGGATTCAAGTCAATAGGTAGAATGCCGAACGCGGTGGTGTCTAGAAGAGTTGAAAGGATCTTTTCCGAGTGGATCCCTTCTTCGGCTCTATCCATTGACGACGGTGAAGAAGCAAAGGGATTTCACACTCTCTTTCAAGTCTATGAGTACCTCATGGATCGAGGGCTTTCGAGAAGCGATGTCTTGGTTGGCGCGGGGGGAGGAACGGTGACGGATCTAGTGGGATTCGCTTCCTCCACATTCAAACGCGGTATCCCCTTAGTTCAGTATCCGACGACTCTGCTTGCACAAGTAGATGCTTCTATTGGTGGGAAGAATGGTCTGAACTTCAAAGGGTGCAAGAACGTTGTCGGTAACTTCTACATGCCTTCTGAGACAATAATCGATCCGGTTGTAACGCTTTCGATGGACGAAGGACGGTTCGAGGAGGGCCTCGTTGAGGCCTTCAAGATATTCCTTATAACTGGTCAGTACTATGAGAAGTTCAAGAAGCTGTGCGGTAAATTGAAGGAAAGAAATCTTGCCGCGCTGAGTGAGATGCTGGAAGAAGCGGTGAAGCAAAAGGATAGGATAGTCTCGATGGACATTCGTGAAACAGGATTAAGGAAGGTCCTGAATCTTGGTCACACACTAGGACA
The DNA here is from genome assembly GCF_002425715.1 of Mesotoga sp. UBA5557. NCBI lineage: Bacteria > Thermotogati > Thermotogota > Thermotogae > Kosmotogales > Kosmotogaceae > Mesotoga > Mesotoga sp. UBA5557. The sequence goes on along the minus strand of NZ_DIMV01000068.1, from coordinate 20,848 downwards.
TCTCTACGAGCCATTATCGGGAGTATCACACGGTATGGCCGTGGCCTGGGGGCTGGAACGGGAGATGCATTATTTCGCGGGGCTGGGTGTTATAGATGAACTGTTGTACAGAGATGTCTCGGATACGCTCTCAGAGATCGTTGGCCTCGATTTTCCGCAACTGCCTGTCGAGGAGGCTCTTAGGCTGCTTAGAAACGACAAGAAAGCAGTTGACTCTGAGAGTGCGGAGATAGAGATTCCTGTGGTCAAGAGACCCGGGGAGTTCGAGTTCTTGAAAGTAAGACTGGATGATTTGCTGGCGGTGGTTGTATGAAGATACTCGTATTGAATGGACCAAACCTTAATATGCTCGGCTCGAGGGAGAAGAGTATCTACGGCGGTTTCACCTACGACGAACTGCGCGAGGCAATAGAAAGGAAATGCCTAGAGAAAGGGGTGGTGGCCGATCTCTTCCAGTCTAACCACGAAGGAGATCTAGTCGATAGAATCCAGCGTATAGACTATGATGCAGTCGTAATAAATGCAGGTGCTCTAACTCATTACAGCTACTCGCTTAGAGATGCTCTTGAGCTTTTCAAGGGTCTAAAGATCGAAGTGCATATTTCAAACATCTTCGCTAGAGAAGAGTTCAGAAGCCGCTCAGTGATTTCCCCCGTATGCAAAGGCACAATCGCGGGACTTGGACTGCAGGGATACCTGCTGGCCATAGAATATGCGGTTTCAAATCTACACTCGTCTTCGGATCGGGAGGCGGTTGAATGAAGGCTATTAGGGGTGCAACATCTATAGAGTCAGATAATCCCGAAGAGATCGGAAGTTGTGTTATAGAACTAATGGAGGAGATTTTCAGAAGGAACGAGATCGGTGAACTGCACTCCGTGATATTTACCGTTACAAGCGATATAACTTCGTACAATCCGGCGACTGCCTTCAGGAAGGCATTTAACCAGAGTGATGTCGCGTTGCTGTGCCTCTATGAAGCCTCTTTCGAGAATTCGGGTGGTGGGATAATCAGGGTGCTGATTCACTGCGAGTCAAAGACGAAGAATTTCGTATATTTGCGTCGGGCGAGGAACTTGCGCCCAGATCAGGTGGAGATTGGTGACTCGAACAAATGAAAATACAGATTATCGGCGCCGGTTCGATTGGGGGTTCGATCGCGATAAGGCTCTCGAAGTGCGGCCACGAAGTTACGGTTTTTGATGAAAGTGTATGCACAACCGAGGCTCTGAAAAGAAAGCATCGAGACATTTCGATATCCCTCAAAATCTGTGAGAGTGCGGATCTAACAATCTTGGCTGTTCCCATGGGTTCAGAAGCTCAACTGCTACAATCAGTTGCCTTCGAAGAGACCGTATTAGATGTTGCAAGCGTTATGCAGCCCTTCCAGTTGATCGCCAGAAAGAGAAAAATCAGGTTCATTAGCGGTCATCCGATGGCTGGTAACGAACACAAGGGTCCGGCCGGTTGGGACGAGTCGATGTTCGATGGCCGCGTCTTTCTGCTTTCTCCCGGGGAGTTTGCTTCCGCAGAGGATCTGAAACGTGTTTTAGAGATTATAGGTGATCTGCGTTCGTCTCCGGAATACCTCTCGCCGGAGAGACACGATTTAATCGTAAGCAGGGTGAGCCAGGCAGCCTACTTTCTCTCTAGAGCTCTACTTAATCTCGGCAGTGATTTCGAGAAGTACACCGGACCGGGCTACGCTTCAACATCCAGACTGGGAAGACAGAACAGGGATATGGTCATCGACATGGCTAGATTCAACGGAAAGAATATCGCTTCCTCGCTTGAGGAAGCGGAAATCTATCTGCGCAAGATCAGGGTCGCGATCGAAAATGAAGATCTGAACGAACTTGAAGAACTGATTTCCGAGTGACTTATCATATGTTGAAAAGAGAACTCGACTCTGCCTATCCGCTTGAATTAACCAGGTCTATATCGAAGGGCTTGGAGGAGATCCCACTGTCGGCAAAAGTCACAAATCTTTCGCCAAAAGCACAAAGTTGTCTATTCCGGAGAGCATAACAACAGATCGAGCTACCGTGCCTAGATTACTGAATCCGTTTTCTACAAAAAAGCTTGCCGGCCCGTTCAGGAATGGACTTACTTCACCGGATAATACCTCTACGCGACTGAACCCGAGCTTTCTGCACTCCTCCAGGACAGACTCGATCAATTCCCCGCGATAGTCGTATCTGGAGTCAGGAGAACTGTAGACGCAGGTAATGAAGGCTGTGGACTGGTCCTTTGAGATTGGGTAAGGGGAATTGAGCGAGGGAATAACTTCAACCAGAGCGACTGGTTTTCCTTCAGCAAACGAAACGAAGCCGAAGACGACTCCATTTCTCCTGGAACGCTCGTACCAGTCGATTTTGCTCTCTGTACCGTCGCCGGTTCCATTGGCGCACACAAGACATGCGTGCCTCAAAGACTCTTTCGAAAGGTGTTCTATACCATCGCTGTTTCCGGGGGGGTTCGTTTCGCTTGCTCGAACGGAGCCACGATTTTCCGACCCGTCAGTACGTCAACTTTGAAACTGGACGAGACCGGCCCCGCAATCTCCGGATCTCCGTGAATAACCGAGAAAGGAAAGAAAATACGGATGTCGACGCTTTCCTACATTAGATTGCATTCGATGAAGTCAAGATCTAGAACCGCCGCGGCCTTTCTAGCTTGCTGCAGTGCTGATGCTTTCCAGGGGCACTGGTTGCCGAAGTAATAGACTCTAAGTGCTCTGTCGGTCATTGACAACCTCGCTATTTCTTCACCAGCGTGTAGACAGTGTTTCCCATTGTCTCATCCTTGAGTATGTAGAAGCCAGCGTTTCTTAACCACTGATCGTACCAGCTCTTCAGGGGCTTGAAATTATATCTTCCTTCTTCATCTAGAAACTCGCCGACAACTACAGGGAGTCCGCTTTTCTTAAGAATGTCGTGCCGCTTCTTGGCCTCTTCTTCTTCACTGATTCCCGTTACGATTAGACCCACACCGCTGGTCTTAACTGACCTGGCGATTCTTAGAAGGGTCTTTGACCATAACTCGGGATGGAGTCTTTGAAGCATCCCAGAAGCGATGAATCCATCAAAGATACCGAGGAAGTTGAAATCGGAAAGGCTCACATTCATAACCCGGATTCCCATTGACTGCCTGACCGCTTGGTTACAGGAAACCCCCACGACTCTAAGTTTCATATCTCTTAGGAGAGGCCAAAAATCTGCAGAGCGGCAGCCGAAGTCTGCGACTATGTTCGACTCTTCGAGAAAACCTACCATCCGTAATACGAAATCCTGCAGTTTTCCTTTGTCTATCTCAATGTCAATAGAAGGTTGCTCTAGCACTCTAGCTCTATGTTGTTCAAGCCAATCTCGTCTTTGCAATCTACTCACCTACTATTAGAGATTGTATCGGAGTATGGAGGATAATCAAACAAAAGTCCTGACTCTAGTTGTCAGAAATGGTAATTCATCTTCACTGCTTCAGTCTTCGACTCTCCAAATCTATAGGCTATTTCTGCTACAAAAGTGAGCGATGCGTCTCTATCGGCCTCGTAGTAGACTGTTTTTGCTAATTCCTGCGAATTATTGTCTAATGGTAGGAAGAGAGTCTCTCTCGAATCCTCTCCTCCAACAACCTTTATCACCGCTTCAGAAATTCTAAGTTCTTCATCTCTACAATACTGTGTGTACAGATCAATTGAGTAGTGGATCTTGTCTGTTTCAAGAAGCCATGAGTGTCCAAGCAATTGATAGTGCTGAATGTTGTATAGATCGAGAGAAATGGCAATTTTTTTGCTCAATGTCTCTTTGTCGCCATCTCTTACTCTAACCTGACAGTAATAGGTCTCTTCAGGCAACAGCTCGATCAAGGCAGTGAAGACACCGTTCTCCGATTTGAGTCCATAAGAACGTACCTCTGCATCTTCATCGATTACATTCAGAAATAGTTTACTTCCTTCTGTGAATTCAGAAAGAGTTACAGAGGCCTTAAGTACAACTTTTTCAAGAGAAGTTGTAGGTCTGGTGAAGTGCACCGACTTGATAATGTCGTCGGATTTCTCGATTTGGTTTCGAATATCGTTAACAACGGAATCAAGAGATGCAACTCTCGATCTGAGAGTAAAAAGGTCGGTGCGAACTTTCGAAATCTCTTCCAAGAGCTTGTTTGACTTAAAAACGGTTGTTGCGAGATTAACGATTGCAGCCACCGAAATCAATACAACCAATAACCAGGCGATGCCCCTACTCATAACATCCTTTCCTACTAAGTATTCACCCCGGCAATTTGAATAATATCACGATTTTCGTCTTCGCTCAAACACAATGGAATTCGATGCAATATAATTTACTAAGAGGGAGGTCTGAAGATGATTGTTGATAACGTGAAAAGACTGAGAAGAGAAGTACCTGATTATGTGACCATCGTAGCCGCATCGAAAACGAGGACTGCTTCAGAGATTCTAGAGCTTCTGGATAGCGGTTTGAGGGATGTCGGTGAGAACTACGTTCAGGAGGCTCAAGAGAAATTTGAGGTGATCGGCAGCAAAGCCAGATGGCACTGTATAGGTCACCTGCAGCGAAACAAAGTCAAGAAGGCCGTTGAGATATTTGACCTGATCCAGACTGTGGATTCCCTGAAACTGGCCGAGGAAATAGATAAGCGATGCGCTTTCATAAACAGGAGAATGCCGATAATGATAGAAGTTAACAGCGGCAGGGAGGAAAAAAAGGCCGGGGTCTTTCCCGAGAATGTCTTTGAACTTATTGAATCGATTTCATCCCTCGAGAATATTTCTGTAGTCGGTCTGATGACTATGGGGCCGTTAACCGATGATCAGGAAGAAATCAGACCTTACTTAAGACTAACTAGAGAGTTGTTTGAAGAGATCTCCATGCAGAAGATCGAGAGAGTTCAGATGCGTTACCTTTCTATGGGGATGTCCGGCTCATACAAGGTTGCGATTGAGGAAGGATCCAATATGGTGAGACTTGGCACGATAATCTTCGGCGAAAGACAGTAGGACGAGCGCTCCGCAAGGGTACCGAGTAAGCATACTCGGTCGATCTTCGAACAGTTGCTTAGGGTCAAGAGTCCCTATATCGATTGAGTTGTGTCCAACGATTTCACGAATTGCCTAACTTCGAGATTCGTTGCTGCCGGAAAGCAACTCCAATCCAATCCTCATTCTCTTGGTGTCAACTTCAAGCACTCTAACTTTCACGATCTGGCCGACGCTCAAGACTTCAAGTGGATCCCTAACTCTTCTTCCCATCTTGCTTTTGTGAATCAGACCGTCCTGTTTGACTCCAATGTCTACGAAGGCGCCGAAATCTACGACGTTGCGGACGGTTCCTTCAAGTTCCATGTCTTTAGACAGGTCTTCCATCGAAAGCACGTCGGTCCTCAGAATCGGTTTCTCCAGCTCCTCTCTTGGGTCTAAACCGGGCTTTTTCAGCATCCCTATTACTTCTCTCACAGTGATCTGGTTAAAACTGTTTTCCCTTGCCAGAGCTTCGGGATCGATTTGATCAAGCAATTCAGTAATCTCATCTTTTCTGTCGAAGAGCTCTTCCGGGAGCAACTCTACGCTTTCAAGGATGAATCTGGCGATCTCGTAGCTCTCTGGATGGACAGAGGTTCCGTCAAGAGCTTCGGATCCATTGATTATTCTGCAGAATCCCGCCGCCTGCTCGAAGGCCTTTGGACCCAGACCGGAGACTTCCAGGAGCTCCTTCCTGTTCTTGAAAGAACCGTTCTCCGCCCTGTATTTGACGATATTCAGAGCGGCCCGTGAGTTCAGACCGGAAATGTATTTCAATAAGTGCTCCGATGCAGTGTTGAGATTGACTCCTACAAGATTGACAACGGACTCGACCTCTCTGTCGAGGGTCCTCTTCAGTTCTGACTGATTTACATCGTGCTGATACATACCTACTCCAATAGCTTCAGGCGAAATCTTCACATATTCGGCGAGGGGATCTTGAACTCTTCGGGCGATCGATATAGCCCCCCTTGTTGTTACGTCCTCATCCGGGAATTCCTCAATTGCGACTTTTGAAGCCGAATAGACAGATGCGCCCGACTCGGTGACTATCATATACTTGACAGGAAGATTGTGTTCTCTAATCAGCCTGCTCACGAAGAGTTCGGTTTCCCTTGACCCCGTGCCATTACCTATAGATATAAGCTCGACATTCAACGTGTTTATCGCCTGAACAACTTTCATCGATGAACCGACGTAGTCATTCTTTGGAGGGGTGGGAAAGATCACGTCATGATAAAGAAGGGAACCGTCCTTTCCGATGACTGCAAGCTTGCACCCGGTCCTATAACCGGGGTCAACACCCATTACCACCTTCTCGCCGAGAGGAGGCTGAAGAAACAGGTCTCTCAGATTTCTGGCAAATACATGGATTGCCCTGCTTTCTGCTTCTTCTCTTATCAGATTTCTCACTTCTCTTTCTATCGAGGGCATGAGAAGTCTGGAGAAGGAATCGACCGAAGCCTCAATCAACTCTTCATAGTAGGCGAGATAGTCTCTCCATCCCAAGAGATCTCTCAAAGTTGGAAGGATATCGTACGGGAGCTCCAGTTTCAGCGAAATAATCTCCTCACGCTCTCCTCTGAAAAGAGCGAGAATTTGATGGGCTACCAGTCTTGATATTGGCTGAGAGAAGTCGTAGTAATCTCTGTAGACTTCACGCTCATCCTCCTTTTCCGTTCGGGAGCTCTTGATTATCCCCTTCTCCTTAAGTAGACTTCTTAGCTTTTCTCTTACTGCCACTTCCTGAGAGAATTCTTCGGCAAGTATATCTCTGGCTCCTTCGAGTGCATCTTCGAGCTTGAGGATTTCCTGTTCTGCATTTATGAAAGTGAAGACAAAAACCTCATCTTTGATTCTCGAAGATTTAAGGAAATCCGCTAGAGGCTGGAGCCCTTTCTCCCTTGCCTTGTCGGCTCTGGTCTTCTTCTTTGATTTGAAGGGAAGATAGAGGTCCTCAACTAACTGAAGATTCTTTGCTCCTTTGATGCTTGCTTCCAGCTCATCAGTAAGCTTGCCTTTTTCCTCGATTATCCTAAGAACCTCATCTTTTCTGGAACTCAGTTTTTTCGAATACTCGAGAGCATCGGAAATCTCTCTTAACTGTATCTCATTTAACTCTCCAGTCTTTTCCTTTCTGTATCTAGCGATAAATGGAATCGTCTTCCCTTCTTCGAGCAGTTCGACTGCGTTTTCTACTTTCCATCTTGGTAAAGCCAGCGAGTTGGCGATGTCCAATATTATCTCATTCATCCGAAGTAACCTCCAGAACGGTCTTAATTGTCTCAATAGGGAAGGAACCGTAAGCAGTTTCATTCGAGAGGACGACACCTGAAAACCCCTTTCTCTGAACGTCCTTTAAGTGGCACAGTTCACTCCTCGTAGCGAAAGGGTGTTCTACCATGTGCTCCAGAACCTCCCCTGCCATCAGAACCGGCTTGTAAAGATCATTAATATTTGCCGAAAAATAGTCATAGAAGTCTACAAGCCCTCTCGGCCCCAGCTGCGCTCCGAGATCTCCACGGCATAACCAGAGCTCGTCGCTTGAAGCGGAGATTTCCTCGATTTTCGAGAAGGGTAGCTCCCTTTCGATCTTCGATGCCACAGCTCTTCCGGAAAGATCCTTCAGTTCGATTACTTCACTTGGACTTGAGACGAATGAAAGAGCGTATCTTATGAAGTCATATTTCTTAGTAGTCAGCACAATTTCTATGTCTCTCGATGAAAGCTCGATCTGATTTATGGGGTGCGGCGAGATGTTCATTCCTTTGGAAGGTCTTATTGTTCCTCCTCTCAGGACCATAGCTCTTGCGCAATCGGCTTCCGTCTTTAGCACCTGGAGTTCTATTCTGCCATCTTCTATGGAGACTTTAATCCCCGGGGAGAGATATGACAAAGATCTCGGGTCTATCAGTATACCCCTGAGTTCCGAACATTTACTACCCAGAATCACCTGTTCTCCGGCCTTTAGTTCGATTACCCGCTGGCTGCGCGATAGTCTAAGCTTTGCTCCCTGGAGATCAATATACAATGGAAGCGAGCAGTTTTCCTCGTAGTAAGACACGAACTTCTGGAGGTCCTCAAGAGTCACATGTGATGAGTTTATTCTTATCGCCGAAGCCCCGGCCATCTCTACAGACTTGAGGAGTTTCCTGTCACTTATAGTAACAACGATCGAAAACGCTCCCATACTGATCACCTCTACTGAATTATATCAGTAACACCATTTGAGGCCTCTGCCTTTTGAGGAAGATGAAGCTACCGAATCTTTAATATGGCTCTTTCTTACATCAGGTAGGTGGGAAATTGAGGTAGTTATCGGCTAATACGGGATCGTTCAATACGCAAGATATTAGACTAAACAAGTCCTTCCCGAATGCAGCTCTCAAGAGCGCTCACAACCTCGGGATCATATTGGGTGCCCGCCTGGGACTTCAGTTCCTCAAGAGCACCCTTGCAGCTCATTGCATCTCTGTACGGTCTTCGCGACGTCATTGCGTCAAATGAGTCGGCTACAGCTACTATTCTGGCCTCCAGCGATATTTCATCTCCCTTCAATCCGTCGGGATATCCGGAGCCATTTACGCGTTCGTGATGATGTCTGATGATGTCGTGAGTATCTTCTAGAAAGCTGTTTTTTACCATCTGACAGCCAAACACCGGGTGAAGCTTAATTCTCTCGAACTCCTCTTTGGTTAATCTTGAGGGTTTCTTCAGTATCGAGTCCTCGATTTCGATCTTTCCGATGTCGTGGAAAAGGGCTCCCATCGCTATGTTCTCTTGCTTCTCGGGAGGGACGCCTAGCTTTCTTGCTATGGCAAGCGATACATCTCTGACTCTTTTCCCATGTCCGTGGGTGTATGAGTCCTTTATCTCAACTTGAGAAAGAATACTCTTCATCACCGAGATATTCTTGCTGATGTGCTTGAACAAAGGTCTTGAAGAAATATGCAGAAGCTTGACATCCGTTTGGGGTTTCAGCTCAACTGGAGCCTTAAGATTGTGGGCGTAGAAGTAGTCGCCATGGCCAAGATGAACTTCTTCATCGGAGGAGTTGCAGGAAATCTTTCCTTCGATCACATAATAGAATTCAAGAAGATCTCCACCCGCAAAGGTATCCAGAAAAGTGACGACTCCCGACTTGAGTTCATAAACTGAAATCTCTACTCCGTCGCCGTGAGCCAGAAGAGACAGAGAAGAGTTTTTTTGGACAACCGTTTCGATCGCTTCGTTAGATTTGCAGACTTTGAACCCTTCCATTCATTCCCCCAAAAAGAGCATCACAATAAAAACTATAATCTAGTACAGTGTATCACAAAAGACGCATAGTTTGCCTAAAACGAAAAAATGCCGTAGATGACTACGGCATCTAAAGCTCACTTTAACTCGCATGACTTGATTAGTCGTCGATAATCAGTATCGGATCTATTAGAAAGACCTTGTAGCCGAGCTTCACCGGTACATAGTAACAGATGGCTTTGCAACCAAGCTCTTCGATTCTCGCTATCGCATCCTGAGAAATTCTCAGAGCCTTACTGGCGAGTTCATTGCCTAGATTGTCTATTAGGGTTTCATATGCGTTTTGTGACATCCCTCTTTCAGTATAATGCACCGTGAATTTCTCGGACTTCTCTACCGCCACTTCAATCAGCGACTCAATCTGTTCGTTTGCAGTGTTGGCTATCTCTTGTGCTAGATCAACCGAGGTAGCGATATCCGCAACGGCAAAAACCGAAACAAGAAGAAGCAACAGCATTAAGGCAATTCCTTTTCTCATTGGTGTCCCTCCTCTCAATGTTTTCGAACGTATTAATCATATCATATAATCTATCGATTTCAAATATTCCGATATGCTCAGCATTACTCTCTCGACATCCCCACCTGATTCTTGATCTGCAACCGGCCTGAGATGTGATATTCTCATACTAGCATGTAGTTCGAGAGGTGAGGACTGTGGAGAAATTCTTCGATCTTTCAAGAGCAATTGAACACGGCCAGGCTGTCTATCCAGGCGATGAAGAGACTGAGTTGATCAGATCCAGGCATCTGGCAAAAGATGGGTTCAACAATCACAGGCTGAGAATAAGTATGCACTCGGGAACGCACATTGACGGACCCATGCATTTGACAGAGTCTTACACATATATTGACGAGATTGATATCGGCAGCTTCATCGGAAAAGGTATTTTACTGGACGTGAGGGGCGAAACGGAGATAAGAATGAAGTCGGAGTATGAAAAAGAAGTACCTCTGGAGGCGATAGTCTTGTTCTGGACGGGCCGTGACGTGTTTTTTGGAAGTGAGGATTATTTCGTCAACAACCCCTATCTGACGATGGAGCTCGCCGAGTTTCTGGTTAAGCGGAGAACCCGGCTTGTTGGTTTCGATTCATCCTCTCCTGACAGGTATCCCTTCGATATTCACAGAATTCTATTCAATGGAGGCTGTTTGATCGCAGAAAACCTCACGGGGTTTGAAAGAATCGCGAACTATGAGCATATCAAAGTCTTTGCGATTCCCCTTAAGATCCATGCCGACTCCTCTGTAGCGCGAGTCTTTGCGGTTGCAGAATAAAGGAGGGTAGAGCTTTGAAGATCCAGCAGATTGGCAGCAGGGGAGTTTTGTTTACCTTTCAGGACGGAGACTCCCCGATGACTGGAGAGACATCCGTTTACTTGATAGAAGGCAGATATCGATTCTATTTGTGTGACACGTTTCTGGGGAACAGATCCATGAGTGTTGTCAAGAACTACATCCAGGAGACTCCCAGAAAGGATCTTGTAATCTTCAACTCACATTCGGATTATGACCACATCTGGGGAAACGGAGCATTCGAAGGGTGCGAAATCGTGGCTCATGAATTTGCTAGGAGAAGAATGGAAGAGAGATGGGATTACGATTTCGAAAATCTAGAGAGATTTCAAGACGGAGAAGTTTTGAAAAGACTTCCCGGCATTACCTTCAGCGATAGACTAGTCTTTGAAGATGACGACATAGAGTTTCGTTATATGCCCGGGCATACGCTGTGTTCTTCAATATGTCTGGATAGAAGAGAGTCGGTGGTCTTCTTGGGAGATCTTGTGGAAGATCCTCTGCCACTTACTCTTTGGAACGATCTGATCACGTTCATGGAGAGTTTGAAGACTATACTTGAATCGTCATGTCAGACAGTTATTTCCGGACACTCTGGCATCGTCGCTGGGAATCTTATAAGAAGCAATCTAGAGTATCTGAAGGCTCTTTTCCTTGGTGAAGAAATAGACGTTGAAGAAGGCGAAGAGACACATTTGTTCAACACGAAGTATCTCGACTTTCTGCATTATGAAGATATCGCAAGAAAAATGCTTGGCGAGAAGTTTGACTTCGTGCAGTTCAAGAGAGAGTTTTGGCAGATGCTTGGAGTGGAAAGGGAATCTTTGAAATTTGAATCGAGATTGATCCGACAGACTCCTTCTGAAAGACTTGAAGAGATCTGGCCCCAATATGAAGAACTGTTGAATAGCAGGAAAGCTTTGGAATGAAAGAGAGTAGAATACTTAGCAGCATATGAATTCGATGGAGGTGAGAATGTTTGGATTTTCGATTATTCCTTATAATTATTAGGTATCACGGCGGTTGTGGGACTGATTATGTACTTCACGATTGCAAGGTGAAACGAGAGCAAAGGTTAATAAACCAGTAGTGATCTTATATCCCGGACAAGCGAACGCTTTCATGATCTCTTTTCCATGACTGGAATCTTTCGGATGTCTTTGCTTGGTCGTATTAAATTACTGCCCCTCAAACGTTCAAAACGAGTGAAGGGCAGCTTGATCAGATAGTAAAACTACTCTAGAGAGGTATCTCGAATCTGCAGAGTATCCTCTTCATTGATTGCTGAGTTACATCCCTTCCGAGGCTGCATGTATTCGGACGTATGTATCTTCACCCCACACGGCAGAGAAACGATTCTGGGAATAGTAGGTTGCCGCCTGTTGTAGCAACCCGGCCTTACATGGTACCAAGACCTGGACACCGTATTTCTGGGCGAGTTCTCCGATTATCTTGGCTTCACGTGCAAGAACTTCCGTTTCCATGTATGATCTCGCTATGTGCAGCGCCTCCAGAATCCAGTTCTTCTGCTTGTCGTTCAGCATCCTCCATGTAGCCTCGCTAATTACCGGGTTGATCGATTCTATCTGATGTCCGGTGAGTATTACGGTCTTTATCGAATCGATGCATTCTTCAGCTGTAATGCATTCAAGAAGCATCTCAGCACCCTGAACCGCACCACAGCTCATTGCTTCCTTTAAAGTGTTCTGACCCATATAGACGGGAGTTGCACCAAGAGCTTTGCAGGCGTCATATGATCCGGGGTAACAGCTTGAGCAGAGTTTCAGCCCCGCAAGTGCTGAAGACTCTTCCATACTTCCTATGGTTTGGTTCAGAAAGAGCTGATGGCTTCCACAATACCAGTTATCGAGGACTCTTATTCCCGTGGCAGCAACTCTGTCGAAAATCTCTGCCATGATTTCACTATCCGTTGCCCTGTCCATGTGTTCCAGGTCCCCAAAGAGATAAGCGGCTGTGAAAATCGAGAGTTCGGGCAGAAACAGAGAGTCAGATATCGTGCACAGGTTACAATCAAATGCCATCAATTCCGTTCCGTTGATTACACCGGAAAGAAGTTCTTTGGAACTACGGTTATTAGTATGAAAGATCCTGACGTAGATGTCTCCTTTGCTGAGAGTGTTTACGGTGCTTGCGAAGACCTTCATCGCCTTAACTTTCACATCATCCAAGGGAGCGGAGGTAAAGGCGCTTATGAATACGCTGTACTCCTCTTCTTCCTCACATTCACTGTAGAAGCCGTCGACTGCTTCTACGGGTTCAGATTCTTCCTTAGATGAAGAGGCAGAAGATGCAAAATAGTAGAATGAGGGATCCCCCTCTTCCTCCCCTTCTCTGTAGAATCCTCTTGCGGCCATATTCTCCAGAGTGATTGGGTCTGTGTCATATCCTTCGTACTTCAAAGAAGAGACCGAAGATGCGAAATAGTAGAATGAGGGATCTTCGTATTCTTCGCCTTCTCTGTAGAAACCTCTGACCTCCATGTTTTCTAAAGTGAGTGACTCTAGATTGTCTGCATTATCTTTGACAGAGGGGACATTCACCACGAAAACGTAGGATTCGTTGACTTCTTCCTCCAGGTAGAACCCTCTCGCCTCCATGTTTTCTTTTTTCAGGGAATCTTCTTCGACTGTCTCTTCAACATTAGGTTCGTACATCTCGTCTATCGGTTCTTCGGAAAAAACGGATACACTAAGCAGTATTATTGAGACTAAGAGAAAACCTGATATTAGCTTCATTCTTCTCATGTAATCTCCTCCTCGGGCCAATGAGGCCTCTTATCGGTTCGATCGCTCTATGTAAGGACGATATATGCCTATCGGTCTTTTCCTATCGCAACGAGAGTATATACCCCTAATAGGCAACAGAAAGGGTACATTTGTAAGTTAAGGAGAACACTTGACAAGAAACCCGGCAAACAGGATTCGTTAGCTATACGTTCCTTGCATGCCTGCCAACTGGACTCGATTAGTGTATTATGATAGCAGGTCGTCTCTGAAATGGAGGGTTTTGCTTGAGATTCAGAAGTTCCCAAGAACGAGCGAGAGCAATGGGGACGATGAAGATCCCTTCGCTTCTCATAGGTCTTTCGATTCCTTCAATAATTGCAATGTTGACAAATGCTATCTACAATCTAGCCGATACTTTCTTCATTGGGCGGATAGGCACAAGCGCCGTAGGCGCAGTTGCTGTCGCTTTTCCGATATTCAATCTGATTGGAGCCGTTGGTCTGACTTATGGCGTGGGAGCGGCTTCGTATGTCTCGCGTTTGCTCGGTGCAGGAGATAAGCAACAGGCCGATAAAGCGGCATCTACGGCTCTATTTACGAGTCTGGCGACCGGGATAGTCTTTACATTGCTTGGATTGATATTCTTGGACCCGCTCCTGACTGCTTTTGGCGCAACTGAGACAATAATGGAATATGCTAGGGAATACACAATGATAATCATTATGGGATCGATCTTCACCATGATGAATATGACCATGAACAACCTAGTTAGAGCGGAGGGTAACGCCAAGAGATTCATGGTTGCCATGGTATCGGGAGCTCTACTGAATGTCGCTCTCGATCCGGTTTTCATATTTGGCCTTGGAATGGGAATAACTGGAGCGGCCGTCGCAACTGTAATCTCTCAGTCTGTTTCGACGATGATAATCCTCGAGTACTTCGTTCGTAAGAAGAGTTACACAAACCTATCTATCAGGCTATATCGGTTCTCGCTCCACATATACTCCGAGATCTTCAAGATCGGATTGCCAACCTTTTTGAGGCAGTCTCTGTCGAGCTTCTCTGTTGCTCTTCTTAACAATGCTGCAGGGACTTACGGAGATCACGCCGTTGCGGCCGTCGGAATAACAATGAGGGTTCTTATGTTGGGTATGATGGTTCTATTCGGATACGGTCAAGCATTTCAACCGGTTGCTGGCTATAATTACGGCGCAAAGAAGGTTTCGAGAGTTTTCGAAGCTCTGAGATTTTCGGTGATCGTGACAACGGTCTTTGCAACGGTTTTTGCCATAATCGGGTTGACAATACCTGGTTCGATTATCAGCATCTTCAGTAATGACCCCGAAGTCATCGATGTGGGTTCCAGGGCCTTTAGGGCGGTAAACATTTTCTTTCCCACATCCGGCTTCGTGATAACCTTCACAGTTTTGTTCCAGGCACTTGGAAAAGGTTTCGCGGCTGGCTTGCTTTCGATGTCGAAGCAGGGGTTCTTCTTGATTCCCGCAGTGATTGTCTTGCCAAGGTTTTTCGGACTCAACGGAGTGATTTATTCTCAAACAGTTGCAGATTTCTTTACACTTTTCATTGCGGCTATTCTTGCATTCATGATCGTTAGAAAACTCAAGTCGCAGAGTAGAGAGCTTCCCGTGGAAGAACAGGGGGCTAGTTACACCTAGAAGATTACAGGTGAATTCCCTTCTCTTATGAAGGCCCAAGACATATCTTTGGCAGTGTGACCAATTCCGATGTTCCCATATCTGTCGATCGCTATGAGTCCACATTCACAGTTGAAGTATCTGGCTCTCTCGAGAGCGATGTCTACGGATTTTTGAGCGGGGTATTGTTCCATGAAGAAGGCGACCAGCCTGCTCAGTGTGAGCTTCATGATCTTTTCTCCATGACCCGTTGCGGAGACTGCACCGAATGAGTCCGCATAGGTTCCTGCTCCCAAAATGGGGCTATCTCCCACTCTACCGAAACTTTTCATCATCATTCCGCCCGTGGATGTTCCGGCGACCATTCTTCCGTGGTCGTCTAGTGCGACCGCACCGCAGGTAGAGTGATATTTCTCGGCTTGTTTTGCCAGCTTGACGCTCTTTCCAAATCTAGTCTTCTCGCCTCTGGCGATTTTTTCAAGTTCTTCTTTCCACTGAAGGTGTCTTTTCGGAACGATCAGTTCATCTTCCCTAGGAAACCCTAGAACTGTAACGAATTCCTCCAGTTCGGCTCCGGCAAGCAAAACATGATCGGTTTGCTCCATGACGGCCCGTGCCACCGTTATGGGATGGAGAATTCTCTTAAGTCCGGAAATCGCCCCCGCATTTAGGTTGTTGTCCATTATCGCAGCATCCATTTCTATATCGCCGCGATAAGTAAGTGCCGATCCCCTGCCACAGTTAAAGGTGGGATCTTCTTCCATCACGGACACGGCGGTAACAACGGCTTCTTCTGCGTTGTTCATCTTCTGAAGAGTTGAGAATCCTTGCTTGACAGCCTCTTCAACTCCTCTTCTGTGTTCATCGGCGTCTATTACGCTACTAAAGCTTCCGGTACCGCCGTGTACAATGATGGCCTTCATGCAAACACCTCGTTTCAGGCAATAGAATCTTCCTTGATGAAAACAAGAACACTCCTCTTTAAAAAGCAATTCAGATGCCGCGGTGGGCTAAGTCAATTCCCCTCTTCGATTCCGTTTTTCTTTTCACAAATTAGAGCCTTCACAAACAAGCGATGAAACTACTTGCTCTTTCCTTCAGTACTTATTGCCTTGTAACCTCTCTCCTCTACCTCAAACAACCTTCTCATCTCCTCCATGCCGGTCTTCTTCTCGCTTAGAATGATGAAGTTCCCTATCATTTCCGCTACTGCAACGGGTCCGACGAAGGAATTGCCAAACAGAAGTGAGTTGTTCTCGCACAAAATCGACGAATAGGCTTTTGAATAGACCGGACAGTCAATGGAATCTGTAACGAGCAGAGTTCTTGCGGTTCTTTCACGTGCAAAGTCGATCATGTATTCCACTTCTTTTGAGTATGGAGGAAAGGTCATAACTATCAGAGCGTCATTTCTTTCCATAAGCTTTATTTTGAAGGAAAAGTCGGAGACCGATCCCGACAACAACCAGGTCGGCTTCCGCTGGAGAACGGAGATTGTGTACCGCATCAACGAAACCACGTGTCTTGTAGCGCCAAAGCCCCCGAAATAGATGTTCCTGGCTGTCCTTATAGTGTCCACCCATTTGTGAAGCTCTTCTTCTCTGATCCCGGACAGAGTGTTTTTGAGATTGTTGATCTCATTCTGTCTTAGCAATTTCAACTGGTTTTCCACCGGAGCCATGTCAAGTTCTGTCGTTGCGATCTTTTCATACGGAGATAGCCTTCTTCTAAGTTCGCGCTGGATAGCCTTTTTCAGTTCATTGAATCCCGAGAAACCGAGACGCCTAGAGAATCTGACTACAGATGCCTTGCTAGCGCAGGCCATAGAGCTGAGTTCTTCAATGGACATGAATCCCACTTGCGAGTATTCTTTGAGAATATAGGTTGCTATCCTTTTGTAAGCAGGCGATAAACCATCTTTTATTTTCGCTATTTCTTCGGATACCATTGTTATCAACCTTTCGGCAAGGAATTAGTTAATCACTTATTTTATGAAACTATCTTTTCATAATAATAGCATAGTGAAACTATATTTTCATAACTGTTTTCGCTGATTTTTGGAAAAAACTGAGATGATCGGTGAACTGTCAAAGCTTGATCTTGATGCTCAATTTCGTGAGAGATGATTTGGTAGATTTGATGTGATCAAGGTCTGTAGGAATTAGTTTGGAAACATTCTACTTAGCAGTTCATGATGATAGAATATAGCTACACTAATAGGAGGTGGATTTATGAAGCGAGTTCTTATCCTTACGATCTTTCTGATGTTAGTAGCAGCGGCCTTTTCAAACCTGGTGGTTTATTCCAGTGTGGATGAGGCAAATGCAAGGAAGATATTGAACGCATTTGTAGAGGAGACCGGAGTCAAGGTAGATTTCGTATTTCTTTCATCCGGGCCGGCGCTTGCACGAATCGAAGCAGAATCAAACAATCCACAGGCAGATGTTTGGTTTGGGGCTCCTTTGGAAAATCACATTATTGCAAAGGAAAGGGGGCTTACGCAGTCTTATAAGACACTGAGCGTGTACGGTGTATCTCCAGAATTCTATGATGTTGAGGGCTATTATCACCCGATTTACATGAATCCTCTTGGCGTTGGAGTGAACACTTCAGTTATTGAGCAGATCAAAGCTTCTGTACCGGAAACATGGGAAGATCTCCTTGATTCTTCATACAGGAGAATGATACAATATCCAAATCCACAGTCTTCAGGAACTGCATACAGTCTGATAACTGGTCTTGTGAAGGTTTACGGTGAAGACGGGGCTTTCGAGTATCTGAAAAATCTCGCTCCAAACATCCAGACCTACACACAGAGCGGAACTGGACCCTCCAAGGCCGTCGGCCCCGGTCAGGTTGCGCTTGGAATTCAGTTCACCCCTGCTTTCTTCCAGTTCATGGAACAGGGATATCCCGTCACCGTGGTTTTCCCTAAGGAGGGCGTACCATACGAAGTGGCATCCGTTTCGATTCTAAAGGGTGCCAGGAATCTCACCGATGCCCAGAAGTTAATTGACTGGGTTGTGTCAAAAGCCGGTCAGCAACAGGTGGTTGATCAAAAAACCTTCTTCTACCCGATCAGGCCAGATGTTGACTTTGGCAGTCTGCAGCCTCTTTCGACCATTAACCTTGTTTCAGTAGATCCATCCTGGGCTGCAGAAAACAAGACCAGACTTATCGAAAGATGGATTAACGAAGTGCTTCCATACTAACGATCACTTAGATTTGCTTTGAGGGGGAGAAATCCCCCTCTTTAATAGGAGGTCGTCCTGTGGCTATAAGGGGAGAAGAAGCAAAAAATAGGTTTCTGAATCTTCTTAGGGATCCAGTTCTGCTTTTGATAATAGTCCTGATATTCGCTGCCCTGGCAATATTCATTGTCTATCCCCTATTCAGGGTTTTCGCGGTCAGTATGACCGACAAGGAGGGCAGATTTGACCTGAGCGCGTACAGCCACGCCTTCTCGAATCGATACATGAGGCAGGGCTTCTTCAACAGCCTTTTGGTGGCTAGCCTTACGGCAATATTCGGAATGCTTGTCGGGTATCTGTTTGCTTACACTCTTAACAGAACGGATATTCCGCTGAAGGGCTTTTTCAGAACCGTTGCCGTTCTGCCGATAGTCTTTCCACCGTTTATTGGCGCACTTTCTATCATAATGCTATTCGGATTCAACGGGATCATTACCGCCGGGATATTCGGGATCAGGAATTTCCCGGTGTACGGTTTATGGGGTCTCATGATGGCCCAGGTGGTCTGCTTTTTTCCGGTTGCCTTCATCACATTGGACGGCGTTATAGGAACCATCAGTCCGACACTTGAGGATGCCGCCTTCAATCTCGGTGCAAATCGATGGCAGGCCTTCAGGAAAGTAATTCTTCCGATGTCGGTTCCGGGTATTGCCAGCACAATGCTCGTTCTATTCATAGAATCGCTCGCCGACTTTGGAAATCCTTTGATTCTTGCAGGCAGCAAATTTCCCGTGCTCTCAGTTCAGGCATACCTGCAAATAACCGGAATGTTTGATACTAGAGGGGGCGCTGCCCTCGCGGTCTGGTTGCTATTCCCTTCCATAGTGGCATTCGTAATCCAGAAGTACTGGGTAGGGAAGAAGAAGTACGTCACGGTTACAGGGAAACCGACGACTTCCGTCCTGAAAAGCGTCAGTAAACCGGTGAAATGGATTCTATTCTCCCTATGTATGTTAATTGCGGTCTTCACGCTGACTATTTATGCAACTATATTCTGGGGAGCTTTCGTTAAGGCGTGGGGGATGAACAACACCTTCACCCTCGAGAATTTCAGATACGTCTTTGATGTTGGACTGGAAGCAATCAAGGACACTCTCATTATTGCTTTCACATCCACACCGATATCTGCCGTTCTTGGCATGATAATCGCGTTTCTTCTGGTTCGTAAAGTCTTTCCCGGAAGAAGAGTCATGGAATTCACTTCAATGCTAAGTTTCGCAGTTCCGGGAACAGTAATCGGAATAGGTTATATTCTTGCATTCAACAAGCCTCCGTTGCTGCTGACTGGTACTTTGGCAATACTCGTTCTCAATTTCGTCTTCAGATATATACCCGTTGGAATACAGTCGGGTGTTGCTTTGCTCAACCAGGTAGATCCTGCGATCGAAGAGGCGGCATATACACTTGGAGCAGATAACAGGCAGGTTTTCACGAAAGTGACGCTGCCCCTTATTATGCCGGCCTTCTTCTCCGCTCTAGTCTTTGCCTTTGTAAGGGCGATGACTGCAATCAGCGCGGCGATATTTCTTGTTTCGGCCAGATGGAACCTGATAACAGTTCAGATACTGAGTCAGAGTGATTCCGGACGTCTATCGGAAGCATGTGCCTTTTCTGTGCTGTTGATCGGTATGATTATGAGCTTCATTCTTATATTGAAGATCTTCCTGAAGAACAAAATCAGTCTATCCAGCGGTGGAACGGCGGGACAGGGGTGATTACATGAGTCTGATTCTGAGAAATGTTAGAAAAGTCTTCACGAGTTATGGTACAGAAACAGTCGCCGTTGACGACTTCGATCAAGAAATCGGGAAGGGGCAGCTTGTGACACTCCTGGGTCCTTCGGGATGTGGAAAGACGACCACATTGAGAATCATTGCCGGGTTCGAAGTTCCGACAAATGGTCGAGTTTTGCTGGATGGGAAGGACGTCACAAACCTGCCTCCCAATAGGAGGAGCATTTCGATGGTCTTCCAGAGTTACGCTCTCTTCCCTCACCTAACTGTGGAGGAGAATATCGCTTTTGGTCTGAAGCTGAAGAGACTTGATAAGAAAACCATGAAGAAAAAGATACGGGAGATGACAGACCTGGTGGGTCTTAAGGGTCTTGAAAAGAGACGGCCCGATCAACTGTCCGGCGGTCAACAGCAGAGAGTTGCATTGGCGAGAAGCCTTGTTATGGAGCCGAGCGTTCTTCTTTTTCTCAACTTTGACAGCAACGAATCTGAAAGCAGCTAAACAAGGGGAAAAATGAAAAGAAAAACAGACGTACCACCACAGTGGTATATTATGCAATCTCTTTGAGTAGATCCGGGGGTCTTATTTTGAGTGCTTTGAAAGCGTCGTAAGCATTGCCCATCATTTCAGTCCTTGCAAGAAAGCGTTTGCCTTCTACCGTTAGCTCAACTGCCCTTATCTCTTTCAAGTCTTCAAGTATTTCTGCGTAAGAGAAAGTACTTCCAATCTCTTTCAGCTTTCTACATAAGGCAGTCTCCATTACAAGCGCAAGGAAACAGATCATTATGTGTCCCTTCACCCTCGCACTTATCATTCCTCTATCGGCTA
>NZ_DIMV01000089.1:0-8417 GCF_002425715.1 Mesotoga sp. UBA5557 | reverse complement strand
AACCTGGACACGTAGCGTCGGAACGAAGAACCGGTCTTCTTGGCGGTGGCCCGTTGACGGACAACGTGGTTTTCATCAGCGACCAGCGGGTTTTTGCTCTTAAGCGTACAGCGATTCTCAGGATCGAGATGCTGAAACAAGTTCAGCATGACGGATTCCCGGACGAAGAACTAAGAACCTGGACGCGTAGCGACGGAACGAAGAACCGGTCTTCTTGGCGGTGGACTGTTGGCGGACAACGTGGTTTTCATCAGCGACCAGCGGGTTTTTGCTCTTAAGCGAACAGCGGCTCTTTGACAACTTGCAACTGCTCTTTCGAAGGACGGGTTCATGATCTTGGACGAAGGACCAAGGACGGCTTACATTGAACGTAATACAAAAGGAGGTCTATTTTGATCTGGAATAAAGTTGATGAGATAGTATCCTGTGGTATTGAAAAGGCAGTGTACCCTGGAGCCGTCGTCGTTGTCGGGAAGGATACCGAGATTCTCTACGAGAAACCATACGGCTTCCTTGCTGTCGATGACAATACTCCCGTCACGCTTGAGACCGTATATGACATCGCGAGTATGAGCAAGGTCGTAGCAACCACTAGCGCCATCATGCTTCTGGTTTCTCGGGGCGATCTCTCGCTTTGGGATACTCTGGGCGATCTTCTTGATGTCCCTGAGTCAAAGAAAGGTATTTCGGTCTTTCACTTGCTGACTCACACTTCTGGCATGCAGCCCTACTCGGAAGCATGGCGCGATCTCAAGGGAAGAGAACTTCTTGAGTCGATCATTTCTCTCGAACCGGAAAACGGTCTGATGGAGAAGATAAACTACTCATGTCTCAACTTCATAACTCTGATGGCAGTTGTAGAGAAGACAACTTCGATGTCATTCGCCGAGTTCTGTTCAGAGGAGGTTTTCAGACCGCTTGGAATGAATTCCTCTGGCTTTCTTCCAAAAGAACTGTCGAATGTAGCACCGACATGCGAACGCGATGGAAAAGTATTGAAGGGTCTTCCGGACGATGAGCTGGCATATTATCTTGGAGGGGTCAGCGGAAATGCGGGCGTCTTTTCAACGGGAAGAGATCTTTTCAGGTTTGTCTCCAGTCTAATGTGTGCAGGACTTGTACCATCCAGGGTCTTTGAAACGTTCGTATCCGAGACGGTATGCATTGGAGGAGATAGAAGACATCTGGGATGGCTGGCTCCCTCCAGAGGATCCAGTGCGGGCGATATTCTTGGAGAAGATGCATTTGGGCACACTGGTTTCACCGGAACCTCGCTTTGGGTCGATCCAGTTACCGGGCTGTATGTGATACTGTTGTCTAATCGGACTAATATAAGCAGAAGAGACACTATACCTCAGATGCAGAGAATTAGAAGACGGCTTCATAATTTGGTCTTTGGGAGTCTTGGATGATCTGGAATCGAATGAGAGGACTGCTCGCCAGCAGGAGAAGGAATATCCTCGGCGTAATGTCGGGGACTTCGGCCGATGGGCTGGAGCTGGCTCTGGTAAGCTGTTCTGGCAGCGGAAAGTCAATGAAGATCGAACTTCTAGACCATTTTTCCGTTCGGTTCGATTCTTTTTTTCACGATGAGATAGTGAAGACGTACGATCCTGACCTTTCCGGCGTTGACAGGGTCAATTTGATGAACTTCGTAATTGGCAGAAGGCACGCAGCGGCAATAAAGTCTTATCTTGAGAAGACGAGAGTAGTAGTGGAAGCAATTGCTTATCATGGGCAGACCGTCTACCATGACCCTGAAAATCGGGCGACTCTTCAGATAGGAGAGGCCGACGTTATCTCATCAGAAACTGGTCTTCCCGTTGTGTTCGATTTCAGGAAGAAGGATATGGTTTACGGAGGGGAAGGGGCACCAATCATCCCGTATTTCGACTGGATCTATTTTGAAAGCGGCTCTTACGCAGTAAACCTCGGGGGCATTGCAAACGTGACTTATGTAGACGATGATCTTGAGAATGTGAAGGCCTTTGACACGGGGCCGGCCAACTGCCTTTTAGATCTGGTCACGAAGAAGCATTACAACCTTGAGTTTGATGAAAACGGTAAGATAGCGGCCAGCGGTGCGGTCGATGATGAGATCCTCAATGCCCTTCTAGAGAGAGACAGAAGCTATTTCGAAAGAAGACCTCCAAAGTCAACGGGAAGGGAGCTCTACAACGAGGTTTTCCTGGAAGGGATCTCTGCAACAAAACCCGAAGACCTAGTTAGAACACTTGTAAGGTTCAGTGTAAGACGATTAGTTGAGAGTATTACTTCTTATTTGCCTATGGGGAAGAGAATGATTGTTACTGGAGGAGGCGCCCTGAATCCTGTCATGCTTGAAGATCTACAACGCTTGAGCGGATTGGAGGTAGTCGTACCCGATAGAACCTTTCTGCAGGCCAAGGAAGCCATGGGGATGGCCGTCCTTGCCCAGGAGTTCTTCAATGGCGTCGGGGCAAACGTTCCCTCAGTAACAGGGGCGAGACAAAGAGTTGTCCTTGGAAAACTGGCATTACCTTAATCTCCCCGACGGGAGAGAAATCATAAAGGAGGTTTTTACAGTGAGGCGAATCTTTCTGTTGATTCTCGCGGTTCTTTTCACCGCCATGTTGATGGCAGCTCCATTTGTGGAAGATACTCTGCTTACTCCGGATCCAAACCCGAAGATGGGAGGTACCCTATATCTAGCTCTTACCGGATCTCCGCAATCATTCAACTTCTACGGTACCCTTGACAACAACGCATACACGGTGGTAGGTCAGATGCTAACAGGACTTGTCGAGGCTCATCCCGTCACATCGGCAATCAGACCGGCCCTGGCAGAGTCTTGGGTAGTTTCGGAGAATAACAAAGAGGTCACCTTCCATCTGAGAGATGTGAAATGGTCAGATGGGGTACCCCTTACAGCAGACGATGTAATCTTCACCTTCAAGTACTTCATCATGAACCCGGTCGCAAGGGGAAACTCTGTTGACCGATTCACGATCGAAGCACAGCCCATAGAGTGGGTGAAGGTAGATGACAGCACCGTCAAAGCGATTCTTCCCGCACCTTACGCAGCCTTTTTCACCGTTCTCTCGCACGCTTATATCTACCCTTCACACGCACTTGAGGACAAGATAGACAAAGACAGACCCGACTCCGTTAACGATCTATGGCTCACAAACACTCCTCCAAGCGAGATTCCGGCAAACGGCCCGTTCGTTCTTTCGGAATACATAATCGATCAGAAAGTAGTTATGACGAAGAACCCCAATTACTGGAAAGTCGATTCTCACGGAAACAAACTGCCGTATGTCGACAAGGTTGAATACATTATCGTGAGCGACGCTCAGGTAAGGCTGGCGAAGTTCATGGCCGGTGAACTCGATTACATGGCCGTCTCGGGAAATGACTTCCCGATACTGAAGGAGAGAGAACTTGCCGGCGGTCCATTTAGAGTCTTCCTCGCCGAGCCGACCCAGCCGACCCCAAGCCCTATTCACATCGCCTTCAATTTCGATGCTGAGAATCCAAAACTGAGAGAAGTCTTCAAGACAACCGAGTTCCGCCAGGCAATGGAGTATGCTCTGGACAGAGAAAGAATAATCGATGAGGTCTACAACGGTTTGGCCGTTCTCGGAGGAGTGCCCGTTCTTCCTTCGAATAAGGCCTTCTACAACCCAAAGATTGAAGAGATCCGAAGACCGTTCAACCTTGCCGAAGCAGCAAGGCTCCTTGACGAATTAGGCTTCAAGGACGTCAACGGTGATGGCCTGAGAGAGTACCCAGACGGAAGCAAGTTCGAATTCGTCCTGACTCTTCAAAGCTCTCCTCAAGAATATCAGGATATCGCCTACATATACTCCCAGGATCTACTTAGCATCGGAATTAAGGTGAACCTGCAGATACTCGATAGTTCTCTTACCGGTCAGATGTTCGGCGCAGGTAGCTTCGAAGCCGGGATCAGGGCATTCGGAAACCAACCCGATCCTCAGTTGAGAAAGGCTATATGGCAGCCGGGCACACAACTGTATTACTGGCACAGAACGACAAGGGATCCCGAGACGAATCTTCCGATATTCGAGAACATGCTTGACTGGGAGAAGAGAGTATATGAGCTCTTTGAACTCGGTCAAGTCGCAATGGACCACGCAGTCAGAAAGACCTTCTACGACGAATGGCAGGAGATTTACGCAGAGTACTTACCCGTGATATTTGTGTGTAAAGGTATGAATCTTTATGCTGCCAACAAGTCTCTTGGAAATGTCGAACAGAACGAAGAGGGTCTTCTCTCTTACGCTTCCTGGACTGTCTTTAAGAAGTAGTTGGTAATTTGCGGGAGGAGAAGCTCCTCCCGCTTCATTTCTCTGGAGGAAGGTTATGTGGTCTTTTATCGTAAGAAGATTGCTTATCATGATTCCAATGATGTTCTTCATATCGGTGATCTGTTTCGTCATTACCGAGCTTCAGCCGGGCGATTTCGTAAGCCAGTACCTCGATAATCCGAGAATCTCGCCGGCTCAGATCGAATTGCTTAGAAAGAACCTCGGCCTAGACGAACCTGCACATGTCAGATACTGGAACTGGATAAAGGGAATAGTCACCCGCGGGGATTTCGGATATTCTTTCGCCTTCCAGAGACCGGTTGGAGAACTGATATGGGAGCGAATGGGCTGGACCATACTCATTGCGCTTGGGGCGATTGTGTTTCAGTGGATTCTTGCAGTTCCTATGGGTATCTATTCGGCGCTGCATCCATATTCATTTGGGGATTACACCTTAACAGTGATCGGTTTCATAGGAGTCTCCATACCCGACTTTTTCATGGCACTGATCTTGATGTATCTAATGCTGCAGATGGGGGCGGCATCGGTTGGGGGTCTCTTCTCGCCCCAGTTTGTCGGGGCGCCCTTCAGTCTGGCAAAACTTGTCGACCTTCTGAAACACATTTGGGTTCCTCTCATAGTCGTTGGAATGAGCGGTCTCGCCGGGCTAATGAGGGTAATGCGAGGAAACATGCTAGACGTGGTCTCTTCTCCTTTCGTGACTTCCCTTAGAGCGCACGGCCTCGATGAGAAAACCGTCAAGAAACACGCGATCAAGAACGCTCTGAATCCTATGGTCAGCATAGCCGGAACGGAGCTACCGAATGTGTTCAGCGGAACTATAATCGCCGCTATCGTATTGAACCTTCCGACAATGGGGCCCTTCTTCTATAATGCGCTTCTTAACCACGATCAATATTTAGTTATGACATTTTTGATGTTCATAGCCATCATAACCCAGATCGGAAATCTACTTGCAGACATAGCTCTGGCTATTCTCGATCCAAGGATAAGGATGAGCTGACATGCAGAGTACGAAAGAACGAATTGCAAAAAACTTCCTTAAGCATAAACTTGGAGTCGTTGGGCTTATTGCCCTCTCGATCATGTATTTGCTGGTCGTCTTCGCCGATTTCATAGCTCCTTACAACTACATAACGGCACACAGAAACTTCGTCTATGCCCCTCCTTCAAAGATACGTTTCTTCGATGAAGAAGGCAACTGGCGGGGTCCTTTCGTGTACGGAATGACCAAGGTCAGAAACCCCGTTACGTATAGACTGGAATTCACGGAAGACAAGAACAACGTAGTACCGATAAAACTCTTCGTAAGGGGTGAAGAATACACTTTCTGGGGACTTTTCAAGACCGATCTTCATCTCTTTGGAGTCGAGGAGTCTTCAGATGTAGCAATGGTACTTCTATTTGGAGGGGACAGGTTTGGAAGAGACCTCTTCTCTAGAGTTCTTGTTGGCGGCAAGGTGTCAATGACCGTGGGTCTTGTGGGCACCCTGATAAGCGTTTTCATAGGCGCCATAGTGGGGGCCCTCTCAGGTTACTATGGCGGGACTATCGACGTATTGATACAACGTTTCATAGAACTCTTAAGATCCTTCCCTAGGATACCGCTGTGGCTGGCACTAGCCACGATACTACCTCCTCAGTGGCCTAGCACGTGGGTCTATTTCGGAATCGTAATTGTCCTGTCGCTGATCGGCTGGATGGGGGTTGCACGTGTTGTTAGGGGAATGGTCTTGAGCCTGAGAGAGAAGGAATTCATTCTTGCCGCCAAAGTATCCGGTGTTTCGAACATGAAGATAATAACGCGTCACCTTATCCCAAACACAATCAGTTATCTGATAGTCGTTTCGACTCTTTCAATACCGGGAATGATTTTGGGTGAGAGCGCTATTAGCTTTCTCGGCCTTGGCATAAAGGAGCCTATGACCAGCTGGGGGTTGCTGCTGAAGCAGGCGCAGTCTCTATCTGAACTGGAGGCTCATCCCTGGCTGATGATTCCAGGGCTATTCATAATAGTGGCTGTTCTCTCCTTCAACTTCGTAGGAGACGCCTTGAGAGATGCAGTTGATCCTTACAGGGCGGTGGAAAAAGTATGAGCACAATTCTTGAAGTCAAGAACCTTAAGACATATTTCAGAACCCCAGATGGTCTGGTTAAGGCAGTAGATGACATCAGCTTCAAAGTCGAGAAGGGAGAGATCTTGGCTCTGGTTGGAGAATCAGGATGCGGAAAGAGCGTAACCGTCCAGACTATACTGGGGCTTATCAAGGTACCTCCCGCAAAGGTCGAAGGAGAGATCTATTACAAGGGAAAGAACCTGGCAGGACTGTCGAACAAGGCGTACAGAGACATAAGGGGCAAGGAAATCAGCATGATATTCCAGGAACCCATGTCGACGTTCGATCCTCTATTCACCATAGGCTACCAGCTGAAGGAAGTTGCAAGGGCACACATGCCCTGGGATGAAGGCAAAACCTATGAAGAGATTATTTCGATTCTTCGTAGAATCAACATTCCTGAACCCGAGAAGAGATGCAAAGAGTATCCCCACGAAATGAGCGGCGGAATGCTCCAGAGAATCATGATTGCAATGGCTCTAATAACCAATCCAGAGATAGTCATAGCGGACGAACCAACCACCGCACTGGATGTTACAATACAGGCTCAAGTCCTCAACATTATGCGGGAGCTCCAAGGCGAATTCGGCAGTTCTATAATCTTCATCACCCATGATCTCGGGGTAGTTGCGGAGCTGGCTGACAGAGTTCACGTAATGTACGCCGGAAAGATAGTCGAGAAGGCAGGGGTGAATGAACTTTATTCATCTCCTTCTCATCCTTACACAAAGGGCTTGCTGAACTCCAGAGTGATGAGATCCTACAAGGGAAAGAAGCTGCCGTATATTGAGGGTTATGTTCCAAGAGCTTACGAGTTCCCTGACGGCTGCCGATTCAACCCCAGATGTCCTCATGTAATGGAGATCTGCCGAGAGAAAGATCCTCCCGAGTTTTCTTTGAATGCCGGCCATTCGGTCGCCTGCTGGCTGTTCGATGGGAGGTCGGAAACATGATGATACTTTCGACCGAAGGGCTTAGGAAGTTCTTCCCGATTAAGGCCGGAGTCTTTCTCCAGGTTGTTGGCTACGTAAGAGCTATGCAATCTGTAACCATGGAGATAAGTAAGGGCGAAACTATCGGCATTGTCGGCGAGTCGGGTTGCGGGAAGAGCACTCTAGGTAGAACAATAGTGAAGATCTATGAACCGACCGGAGGAAGGATAATCTATCATGACGATAAGGGAAATGAATACGACATCACCAAAGGGCTTGCAAAGAACGTCCGCTCGAAATTCCGACGCGACGTTCAGATGATTTTCCAGAATCCGTTTGACTCGCTGGATCCCAGAATGACGGTAAGAGACATTATCAAGGAACCTATAGAAGCACACAATCTACTTTCAAAAGACGAGATAGACGATTATGTCGGAGAGCTTCTGATGAAGGTGGGCATGTATCCAGAATACGCTCAGCGCTACCCTCACGAGTTTTCAGGAGGGCAGAGGCAGAGAATCGCGATAGCTCGTTCTATCTCGGTCAGCCCGAGGTTGATAATCTGCGACGAGCCGACTTCAGCTCTTGACGTCTCTGTTCAGAGCCAGATCATCAACTTGCTGCAGGAGCTAAGAGACGAGATCAAGATGTCGTATATATTCATCTCACATAACCTTGATGTCGTACATCATATGAGCGATAGGATAATGGTAATGTATCTTGGAAATGTTGTTGAAACTGCCGGAGCGAAGGAGCTGTTCGATTACCCCGCTCACCCCTACACAAAGGCTCTGATGGCGTCAATTCCAAACTGGGATCCTCAGGAAAGGAAGCTCCAGAACATCAAGCTTGAAGGGGAACCTCCCAGCCCGATCAATCCGCCTCCCGGCTGCCCGTTTCACCCGAGATGCCCATATAAGATCGACATCTGCAGCAAAGAGATGCCCGACAGCTTCGAAGTGGCTGAGGGCCATACAGTCGCATGCTGGCTTCATGAGAGGAGTTGTAAGACCGGGGTTGGGGGTCGGAGGTCGGGG
>NZ_DIMV01000002.1:0-7949 GCF_002425715.1 Mesotoga sp. UBA5557 | reverse complement strand
CGATGTTCTTTCGGCGCCTTGCGTCTTATTCCGCTCTTTCCGACTCGCTCGCAACCTGCACACCCCAACCCCGGCCTTTTGGTTTTTCTTACAACTTGCATCTTGGAACTTGCAACTGAGCTTTTACAAGTGATCACCGGGTTCCCCGCTTTTAAGCGTACAGCGGCCTTTTCGGTGAACGGGTTCATGATCTGGGACGGTCAACGGTGAACCACTTCTCACAGCGCACTGCGGCTCTTCTCGCCCGCGAAGCGGAACTGGCCTCGCCAAGACGAGACTTGCCACCGAAGGTGACCGGCTCCTGAAGATCCGTTATACGCTTAAGAACAAGAACCCGCTGATCGCTTTGAAAGGGCATCCTCCCTTGATCGTCCAAGAAAACGAGTTCGTTCCTCGTTCCAGAGCGAGAATCTGTTCTTCGTTCTTGGTCAAGGTCAGAACCAAGAGCAGGATGCTGAAACAAGGATGAAGGGAGAGAGAGGGTATCGAGTGCAGGTCATGGGTGCGGTGAAAAGAAACGATTAACTCTGCAGTCATCCCGTAGAGCCTGCCCTGATATGCACCTGTTCAGGGCTTTTGCACGGGATCTCGCTCCAAAATCTCTCTCTTGTTTTGAGCGTCCTGGCGTGAAAGCGCCTCTTTCCCCAGATTCACTCTTCGCGTTATTTGGTCAGTGATCAATATGTATGGCTCCTGCCAGCAACCAGGAACGAACATCAAACAGCAGTTCTTATAGGGCCATTTCAGAGCATCGGCTTCTTTCGTATATAAAGACTAACACCCTCCGCCGTTACGTGATCCTCGTCCCTCAATTGAGTACTCAAAATCAGGCTTATCAGGAGTTTAAATACAGATTTACGCAAGATGCAGCATATTAGCGGCATTTAACTCATAGTATTATGGGTCCGATGAGCTTGCTAAACGAGGATGAATTGGAAGAAAATGAGAGATGAACCGGAGCGAATGAAACTGGATCATTTTTTCTTTGGATAGAAGCGAAATCTTCAAGGCAACGGAATTGACAGGAAAACAGCGTTATGTCCATTCAATGCTCAAGGTTGAAGCACCTCCAACTTACTTCGAAATCCACTTAAACAACTTGAATCATGCTCACAATCTTCACAAGCTCCATAACCCTCTCAGTGTAATGAGCTCATCCGATTGGTTTGTCCATACGATATCGAGCTTGGTCAAAAGTAATTAATTTGATACAATATTGACAGAATACTCCAATTTGTATGCCTGTGAGACGCTTAGTGTCGTCAGACGATTCTCCCGAAATAGTCTCGGGCAGCGCATGGAAGGCGCAATTCTTATCTACGGAATAACATGGTAATTTGTTAATATTGTCATCTGACTTGCCCATTGTGGCAATTGGCCAGTTTTATCAGGTTAAGCAAGGAGGTAGGAGCATGAGTTTAGAAGAAGGCTTTTTGTTTCATGCTACGGGAATTGACTTGATTGAGAGCTGCAAAGGTGGAAGAGAAGGAGATATCCTCGAATGGCCTGTGAAAAGACAGCCCGGTGGGGGGGAGAAATATGGAGAATGAAAAGAAGATAGTTCGCAGGTTTGTCTTCAAGCTGTTCAAAGTCTACTGGAAACGGGAATTGCTGGCTGCAGTTCTGGTCGGAGTGATGATTGCTCTTGCAGTTGTCTTCCCCCTCTTGATAAGGCTGCTAATAGATGTTGTTATCCCTTCTGACAATATGGATCTTCTCGTAAAGTACGTTTTGCTTGTCGTCGGGCTCTGGTTTGGAAGCTTGATCTTTACCTATTTTGGCGAGGTGGTTTTTGAAACCACGGCCCTCATGGCAAAATCGGACCTGCGAAAGCAATTGTTAGAGAAGATGTTTGTTCTTCCTTTCGACTATTTCCACAAGAATAAGAGCGGTGAGCTCGTATCGAGACTAATATCTGATCTGGAACTTGTAGGAACCGTTATAGCGCAGGTATTTCCGATACTGTTATTGGGAGTCGTTCAGATATCGGCGATTCTAGCTATCATGTTTTCTTTCAACTGGAAACTGACTCTTTTGCCCCTCGGCTTCATCGTGTTTTCCTTTCTTGTGATAATGTTCTTCAATATTATGGTGGAGAAAAGGAGCAAAGTAGAGAGGGAGAAATTCGGCGAACTGGCAGGAGTCACAAGTAACATCATCGATAATATGAAACTGATCAGAATCGCCATGCCATTTGCCTGGGTCATGAATTTCTTCGATCGTTTTCAGGGAGACCATGTTTATGCGGGCAAGAGGTTCATAAAGGCAATAAAGATCGCCGGCACACTCAAGACGTCGATAAACGGACTTATCTCCTTTTCACTGCTTGCCTATGGTGGTTACCTGGTAATGAAGGGTGAGATTACAGTAGGAATTCTCATTACTTTCTGGGCTTATGTTCAATCATTGTTCAACCCTATTCAGCTCCTCATGCAGGTGAACATTCTTCTAAGACAAAGCTGGGGAGGGCTCCTGAGAACAATCGAGGTACTGGAAGGTCCTGAAGAAGAAATGAGTGGTAGTAGTCCTAAGTTAGAAGATGTTCGGAGCATTTCTTTAGAGAACATTGAGTTTGGCTACGGCAAAAAGCAAATTCTAAAAGGCTTATCTCTTGAACTGAGGAAAGGGGAAATTACGACGCTGGTAGGTGAGAGCGGCGCCGGTAAAACCACTACTCTGAATATCCTTATGGGACTACAAAAACCCCAGTCGGGAACCATATACATAAATGGCGATCCGGTATCGAATTCGGCATTACTCAGACCATATATCGGCTTTGTGGAGCAGACACCAACTTTGTTTGAAAGATGTACTCTCCTGGAAAACATTACCCTGGGTAGATCGATTTCTGAAGCCGGTTTGGAAAACATCTTCGAAAGAACGAATCTTGACGTATTGTTGAGAAGATTCGAGAATGGACTCGACACATTGGTTGCAGACGTTCAGCTTTCTGGCGGTGAGAGACAGTTGGTCGCGCTGGCCAGAGCGTTGGTCTCGAAACCACAATTATTGATTCTTGATGAGATCACGTCAAATATCGATTCAAAGACTGAAGAAATAATTCAGAATACTCTTGTAAGTCTAAAATCTGAAGGCATAATCGTGCTGATGGTTGCTCATAGATTATCAACTGTTCTATTGAGCGACAGAGTGGCGTTAATCAGTAATGGGGTTATAGTTGCAAGCGGAACTCACAGCGAGCTTTTAAAGACCAGTTCCGAATACAAGAAGCTTTACTCGCTTCAGTTGATAAAGGATGAACAGCAGGATAATTGATCAAGCGCATAGTGGTGCACTGTAAAAGCCCCGGACAGGAACGTATCAGGCAGGCTTCCTGGTGTTTCTTCTAAACCAGACAAGATCGGGATGCGGGTGTAGAGTTTGGCGGATGATGCCGAAGGTGAGAGTTTCAAGCTCTGACTTTCAAACTCCCAACGCTTTGTCCGGGAGCCGTTGAGGGTTCTATAAAGCCATGGATGAAATCTCTGAACAGAGTCAAGGGAGAAAGATGGGTTCACTTTTGTCCCCCAATCATTTACCCTTACGCCGTTTTTCCTCAATACGATTTCATCTATCAAAGACACATCCTTAAGCATATTTCGAGAATGCTCTTCGTGCTCATTGCAGCTACGGATCCGCGACCTTCCAGTTAGTAGCGAACGAAGACGGGCCTTAGGGCCCGTCTCACTAGAAATCGAAATTGTATCTTCCTGCCAGATGAAAGTGGGGGAAGAAGGTCGAGTGTCTTGCGAGCTGCCCTCCGAGATTGAATCCCACATTTATGATTGAAGTTGCCAACTCAAGACTGAAGTCGCTGATGTCGTAGCCTGCTCCGACATGAGAGACTAGCGGAAGATACTTTATGTCTCGAGCGGCAAGGACGCTGGACAGTTCAGTCATCGCCGTTGCCTTGAAGAAGACAGGCGGAAGAGAAGGTGCGAGATCTTCGAGTCCCAGTTCGGCGTAAAGTCCTATGAGGGCTTGCATGGGGTCAAGAGAATAGAATTCCATTTCCTCAAAGCCGAATCCAAAGACTGGAACATCTGCAATAATGCCTAAGACGGGTTTGTTAAACAACATCCAGCCTACCTGAGCCCTCCCGAAGAACTGAAGATCAAATTCCTTTGTCTGTCTGTCCTGATTGAGAACAAAGCCCATTCCCACTGAGAAGTGGGTTGCCATCAGACCTGCGGCCAGACCAATAATCAGAACGAATACTGCGAGCTGTTTCACTTACACACCTCCTAAGAGTCTTATGTCAGAATCGCAGTCTTGCAGCGATCTCACTTTGAAGGAGTTCCTTATCAACCACCACGACTTTTCCGTCGTTGTTTATTACGCTTCGCACGATCCAGGGGCCCAAATTTCTAACTTCTCTGCTTTCCTTTACGGCATGCGTATATACTAGCTCTCTGTCAAGAACATAACCTCTTTTTCTCTCAAGAGGATTAATGAAAAGCGTGTCGATCCTTCTGTCATTTGCTGCTTTAGAGACTTCCGTCCAACCTTCGACATACTTGTCGAAATTCTCCCGGGCCATCTCCAGAAATTCCTTTCGAAGTCTCCTGCTTTCGCTATCTATCAGCTTGTCGACTTCTTCCTGAAGTTGCCTCTCCAGATTGAGTGTCTTTTGAACGAAGATTGGGTATGCTTCTGGAATAAGGTGTTTCGCTTCCTTCTGGAACTTTTCAATGCTTTCACTGAACGAAGAAGAGTGAAAGAAGACGAGGTATTCGACGTCTTTTGGAATCTCTTCGTCGTTCTTTATCAATGAGGCGTTCTTCTGAAGGAACCTCCTGTTCTCTTCTTCCTTTGCCTTACTAACTTTTTCCGAAGCGTTCCCGTGATACATCGCTCCCGATGAAGGCGAGGGAGAGTACCCCTCCAGATACTCCTGTTCTTTTTCTCGAATGAACTCATTTTCGACGCTCTTAATAAGAGAGAGTTTTCTTCCTTCCATTAGATAGTATGTTGATTTTTCCCTCTCCAGCGAGACAACAAGGGCCTCCGCAGATGAGCTTGAAAGCCAGATCAGTTGATCAAGATCGAATGTCTTGCCTACGTAAATCTCCTTTTCGGGCTTTCTATGAAGCGGGATGATTTTGACACCTTCGATTGCTTTATCGTTTTTTACATCTTCGCCTGTGTGGAACTCCACGAAAATCGCCAATCCTCTTCCCAAATCATCGATGTTTCCGAGTTTGGTAAGGACTGCTTCAACAACCTTCTGATGAGTTTTCCCCATACCGGTTATCTTCTCGTCCTTCCTCAGACAATCTAGGATATTTGACTTCAAATGTTTTTCCGCATCGCTCCTTTTGAGATTCTCCATTGGAAAGTAAAAAGTGAGAAGATATGAATCTGATTTGATCCCGGCCTCTGCACTGAGTAGCTGTTGAAGTTCTTTTTCCATCTCAGCTTTTCGAAGAACGCGTGTAGCGACATTATCCATTTGATTTGCCTCCTTCCTTCGCTTCTTGGTGGTATGAAAGAACCTAAGGGCTTTCACTCTTGGCACGGTCTTCCATTCTCAGTACTCTCTCTTCAATTATAGTATCTGAAGTCTATTGGCTACACTTCAATTATAACCCCGGAAAATATTGTACAATAGCCACGGAGATGATTTGTTTGGCTAACAGTTTACAGAATTTGTTCTTCTCTAGAATGGAAAAGACTTTTCCGGCACTCAAAGTAAGGAATTTCAGATATTTCTGGGTAGGTCAACTGATATCCGTCATGGGAACATGGATGCAGACAGCCGCTCAGTCATGGCTCGTCTTGACGATAACGGATTCCCCTTTCCTGTTGGGTCTTCTCGGTGTTGCGCAATTCACGCCGGTACTCATTCTGTCACTACCTGCGGGGGTCTTCGTAGATCGTTTCCCCAAGAGGAGCATCGTAATCTTAACTCAGATAGCCTCGATGATCCTGGCATTTATACTTGCGATTCTTGTCTTCACGAATACAGTTCAATACTGGCACATCTTCATTCTGGCGTTTGGTCTCGGAATGGTCAAGACACTCGACATTCCTGCAAGACAATCTTTCATGATCGAATTGGTGGGTCGTGATGTGGTTCTTAATGCAGTTGCGCTGAACTCAACGGTCATAAATCTTGGAAGAATCGTAGGACCGGCCTTGGCGGGGGTAGTAATGGCTCTTGTCGGTGCGGGTTGGTGCTTCCTCATAAATGGAGTCACTTTCATAGCTGTGATAGTCGGTCTGTTCAAAATTGACGTAGCGCCGGTCGTAAAGAAGAGACCAAAGGGGACTGTGATACCTGACATCAAAGAAGGCCTAATCTATCTTTTCAAGAGTCCGATACTGACTACCACCACTTTGATTCTCGCAATCGTCAGTACGTTCGGCATGAATTACAGCGTTTTGATTCCTGTCTTTGCAAGAAATCAACTCGGTCTCGATGCTCAGGGATATGGACTTTTGATGTCTTCTTTGGGAGTCGGGTCGTTGCTTGGAGCTTTGATTGTTGCTGGGGGGAGTTCCAGAGGGCCGAAGAGAGTAAGGCTTTTTGTTGTCCCGTTCATAACTTCTTCTCTTTTCATCATTATGGGATTCAATAGTTCGTACTTGCTTTCGGCTTTGCTGATCGGGAGTATGGGGTTCGCGAACATCTTCTTTACTACCACTGCAAACAGCCTCATGCAAATTCACTCCGATAACGAGTATAGAGGAAGAGTTATGAGCGTTTACTCTCTCGTATTCGCCGGCTCGACGCCGCTCGGAAACATGTTTGTCGGATCGATCGCAGACCGAGCCGGCGCAGGGAGCGCATTCTTCTGGGCCGGTGTAGTCACGGTTCTGCTGGTTTTGGGAACAACGATGGCCCACAAAGTTAGGAAGAGAATTTCAGCGACGAAGAGTGATGCGGAGGCATGAGCGGGTTATCGGATCGAAATGTTGTATAATGATTTTGTTTGAGTATCCGGGGTGGTTATATATGTCTAGAATTCCCTTCTCCCGGATTTCCAGGTTCTGGGGGTTTAAGGAAAAGATCAGGTTTGAGAGAGCATTGAATGGCAGAGCTTCGGTAGTCAGCTCAGGTGGTCGTTTGTATGTGTTGAAGAGAAGGGCCGCGAGTGTTCCTGCCGGTTCTTGTCGTAGTGGTCTTCTGGCGAATCTTGTCGGTACCGGAGTTCCTGTTTCGGCTCCCGTTTATGCCCGCAACGGCAAGTCTGAAGTAAGAATCGGCAAGTACGTTTACTCAGTGTTTTCTTACATAGAAGGAGAAAAGGCCGACTCCAACATCTCTCATGCCACTCCGGAGTTGGCGGTTGAACTTGGCATTTTCACCGGAAGGCTCCACAAAGCTCTAGAAGAAATCGACGACGATCAGCTTGAAAGAACGAATCTGCTGAAGTCGCTGACAGCTGCCCTGCGGTACTTCAGTGCAGGGGACTTAGAAATGAAACTCGAAAGTGTTGAGGAATTCTTCACCGATTTCTACAAGATATATTATAGACTGCCGGTCCAGATCATCCATGGCGACTACCATCCAGGGAACATAATCATCCACGAGGGGAAGGTCTCTGGGATAGTAGATTTTGATTGTGCGACTCGAGAAGTGAAAGTGCTAGATCTTGCCTATCTAGTTCATAGCGTCTTCGCCGAGTTTCTGAAGATGGGTTCTCCATCGCTTTTCCTCTATTTGCTTCCGTACTTGCTTGAAGGATACTCCTCAGAAAACACTCTTTCCTCGAGCGAGAGGGAGAGTTTTGTCTATCTTCTTTCTGCTATTTCGATCATCCAGATTCATTACTTCACTGCGAAAGAATTGACTGAAGAAGCGCGCTTCGCAAAGAATGTCTTCAAATGGCTGTACAAAAACAGTAGTCGTATCAAGGAAAAGGCGGGTCTTGTCCTGGCCGGTTCCGAAAAGGTGATCTAGTGTGTGGTTCAAGAGATAGTTAATTTCCCGCCGCGCTTTCTTT
>NZ_DIMV01000035.1:0-3820 GCF_002425715.1 Mesotoga sp. UBA5557 | reverse complement strand
TTTCTGCTTTCGATTTCTCAACGATCTCCTTGTAGTATTCGCAGCAGTGAAAAATGGAGTCTGACCCTATTTATCTTATTTATCTTTTGACCCTATTTATCTTTGGCGCTTTATCTCGAAAACAGGATGGCCCCTAAGATTCTGGCCATAATCCAGCCGGGGGAAGCCTTCGGCTGCAACTGGACAAACTTCACGAACAGAGGTCAGATACTCGCGCGATCGGTTTTCTACAAGGACAACCCTCTTCCCGAATATGTCATAAACGGAGGCATAGGCCGCAGCGAGTTTTACAGAGCCCCCATCTGGCCGGAATACATGGAGTTTGTCAAGAAATTCAACATAGGTGCAAAGTACTTCAGGATATGGAAGAGATCGGTAAGAGATGTGCGAGATCGATATGCTTCTCGTGACATTGAATGAGAAGTGAGATATTCGTTGGCATGGAGTACCATAAATCACAATAACACGTGGTAGAGAAGTAGGAAGAGGAGTTTGAGCCTATTTGTTTGATGCTTTGACTCCACGGCACTAATCGGCGATATATAACACGGCTTTTTGAGTATTGCAAATTTGATCCAACACATTACAGACATCATTCACAAAAAATAGACACCTGTTCATGCACTTCCTACTCCACTTCAGTCGAAGATGGCAAAAGGATAACATTGCGGCCTGCTTATTATTGATGTTATGATAACATCGAAAGGAGACTGATAGAAAGGATGATCGAATGATGTCCAAGACTAGATCCTCAAGGAATAGAACGATAGATATCAGTATCAGTGAAGGAAAACATTATCTTGATAGATGTATTAGATTGAATGAGATAACTCACCTTGATAATGTGATCAACAAAACCATTTTGGGAGATATGTTCCAGGTTTGCAAATTTCTACCAAGAAACTCTGTAGACTTATTAATAGTTGATCCTCCGTACAATCTTAGCAAACAATATCACGGGAACTCATTTAGCAGAAAAAAAGATTCAGAATATCTTGCATATACCATTTCGTGGATAGAGGCAATCATTCCTTTGTTGAAAGAGAATTCGTCAATCTATGTATGTTGTGATTGGGAAACAAGTTTGATCATTGGAAGCGCTTTGATGAGATACTTCAAGGTTAGAAATCGAATTACTTGGCAGAGAGAGAAGGGAAGAGGGGCAAAGAAGAACTGGAAGAATGCAATGGAAGATATTTGGTTTGCAACTAAATCGGAAGATTATTTCTTCAATTACCAAGCGGTTAAGGTGAGACGGAAGGTAATTGCTCCTTACAGAGTAGATGGAACTCCAAAAGATTGGAAAGAGACTTCTGGTGGAAACTTCAGAGATACCCACGCTTCGAATTTCTGGGATGACATCACCATTCCTTTCTGGTCAATGCCTGAAAATACAGCTCATCCAACTCAAAAACCAGAGAAGTTAGTTGCAAAGTTGCTATTGGCGAGTTCAAATCTTGGGAACGTTATACTTGATCCATTCTTGGGTTCCGGGACTACAAGTGTCGTAGCTAAGAAGCTTAAACGTAATTATATAGGCATAGAGCAGAACAAACGATACTGCTTATGGGCAGAAAAGAGATTAGAAATGGCTGATTTTGATACAAGCATACAAGGCTATACGAACGGTGTGTTTTGGGAACGAAATACATTGGCTTCACAGGGTTCAAGAACAAAGAGAGTTGACCAAAGCCCAACACAACCGTTGAACGGGCAATTGTCTTTTGATAGCCCTTTGGAGGAGAAAGGTGTATAACAAGTTTCTCATAGATTCACTATCAAAACTCGTCCGGAGCAAAGATGGAATTAATGATAAATCTGCACTCTCAATAATAGTAAAGAGCACCTTTTCTCTTACCGAAGATCGAAGCGTCTATTACTGTGAGGATTTTGCAATAAGATTCTGCAAAACCAGAAGCAGTAGTTTTTCCAACACTGTTTTGTCTCTCTCTGCTCTACAGAAATATGATGACAGACCCTTCATTGTTTGCGCTGTATCACCCGCTGAGAACTTTCTGTTTCTTGCAAATACAACGTGCCTGAAGAAAATAAGCCACTCTTCACAAGAACTACGAACTGACAATATCAAGGGTAGTTTCAATGGATCAGATATACTACGGTCAATAGAAGGAACTGAGAATTGTCCAGAAGGGTTTGAAGATCTATTCTTACTCCATCAGAATTTCTCATTTGAAGAAAACTTGTGTAGACTTGTTGAAAGCACTGGAAGAATCGTTCCAACGGGCTCGAGATATGAGCCCAATCAGATGGAATTGGAAATCATCTTTGATGCGCCGATAAGAACAGTAAACTTTGCTAATTCTTCCGACTATGATACTTTGAATCAAGAATTGGCCGACCGGGTTTCAAGCGTGAAATGTGCAATATTCGCAGCTGCCTATATTGAAAACGTAAACATTAGAGGAAGAGTGATCGAATATCTAATAACGGCTGACGAAGAAGGGAAAAAACCATTACTGAACGCTCTTTTGAAAAAGGAGGTGCTTCCAAGAATTAGGACGGCGAACCAGCTAGGCGATTACACTAGGAATTTTCCCCAGTTTGATACAGAAACTGATATTAAGACTAAGGTGATGTTCTTATCAAGTGCTCCCAAAGCTTATAATATCGACAAGTTTCTGCAATTCATTTCTAGAATGAAATCTGTATACATGGTATATGTAGTTGCCGTTGATAGTACTCAATCAATCAGAACAAGACTGTGTTCACCTTTTAACACCCAAATTCTTGAAGGCACTCGTGTAATACATCATTGGGCAGGAAGAAACTCTAGAGGAGTCACACAGTACACTGGTGATTGTCTGAAGCAAGTAGTCAACAAGTTCAACAACTCAATTGATATTGAGAAATCTAGGGACTTTCTAAAAGAGCTATTGGGCCGTTAAGATCTGTGATCATAGTTTATGTTCTTCACTAGCTGGGATAATCATTCATATGCACAGTTTGGAAGAAGAATTTTCTGCAATTTGCTGACTTCCGATCGATCCATTACTTTGAGTATGCTCAATCTGTGGAATACTTTAAGCCTTTTTTAGAAGCTAGTATCCCGCGAAATCATAACTATGAATCAACATGCAAGTCTAGAACGTCAAAGCTGAGTCGTTGAGGTTTTGTAATCTCAGTCAGCATATTATCATACCTTCCCGAATAATCTATTCTGGACAAAGGCTCCATCTCGAGAGGTAGCTCCCAAATTGAATACTTCTTCTTATTCAATGCAGTGTCTTTCAGCTTCTTTCTCAGTACGCTCATTAGGATGAACCCTTACTTCCCGAAAAGTCTAACGATGAGAACCTTCGTGAAGCGTTGAAAAGAGTAAGTTAGAGTTATTTTCTATAGGTTTATCCCTCGTTATATATTATAATGTATGTAACGAGGTGAAGAGATGGGAATTGTCTACCAGAAGAACAAGAAAACAGGAATCACATATGTCTACAAAAACGAAGCCTATTGGGACAGGGAAAAACAACAGTCCAGAGCCAAGAGAACCTTAATCGGCAAGCTGGATCCAGACACTGGAGAAATCGTACCGACCAGACCATACAGGAAGGATTCTGAACAGAAGGATGGCATTTTGAAAAAGCCCGGACCAGTTCCCATAACCAAAATCCGAAGGGATTTCTATGGTGCTTGCTATCTTCTCGATCAGGTTGGTAAGATAACCGAAGTCGCAGCCGACTTGAAAGCCTGTTTTCCCGACCGTTATAAAATGATTCTATCGGTAGCCTATTATCTGATTCTCGAAGAGAATAACTCACTCAGTAGGTTTTCTCATTGGCAGAGACTGCATGCCCATCCT
>NZ_DIMV01000034.1:0-19699 GCF_002425715.1 Mesotoga sp. UBA5557 | reverse complement strand
CGCGCCATCTCTTGACCCTACTCGTCTTTGAGAACTGCAAAGGCCGCTCCTTGAAATAATCCCAAGAGAGCGGTTGTTGGTTCCTGTAAGAACATATTGCACAGACCTACTAATGACGTGAAGAGCGAATACATCGGATGAAGCTCGGCCAGGCGGATCGATGCGGGACGCACTTCAAAGAGCGTGCACACACCCCAGCGCAAGCGGTCGATGAATACGTTTGTATAGGTCTTGGCAAAGGCCGCAGTCACTCCCCAGTAAGGATATCCAATGTGAAAGAGATCGAATTTCACTCCCGGGTATTTTAGGAATAGGTTCTCTAAGAGTTCTGGATTTGAGTTGCTTAGCATTCTACGATTTCCTTCCAGCAAACCGGCGTGAAACTGAACGAAAACTCCACGTTCATTCGCTGCAGAAAGGATATGATGCATCACAAATCCCGCACTACTTTGGGTAGAACTAGACTCTTGTCTCCATACACACACTTCTCGGTTCTCTCTTTCAGAGCCTTTTGAAACACGATTGCAGCGTCTTTGAAACTCACTTCTTCAAATCTAATCGACCTCTGATAAGCAATAACACTCTTCAGACTAATGATGCCATTTGCCAGATTCTCATCCAGCTCCCTTTCGAAAACCTCTAGCCAGTCGCTGAGCGATCTTATTTTTCGGCATAGGTCTCCTCCAGCCATCCTACTATATCGAATTCCGGTGGCATTGGCATTATGTAGTTCTGTGGCTGCCATACCCTCCTGAATAGGCTCCTGTCGCATTCGAATCGACCGGTCCAGGGATCTATTATCGCAAGTTCTATGTTACAGAGATCCTTCAGGATCTCTTTCAGGTGTCCCGGTCTGTTTGCCTCTCTGAACCTCTCTCCGAGCTCCTCTATGGTCGAACCTCTTATTCCGTCGATCCCGTATATCGCTCTAACCGAATCATCGAGAGCCCTGCCGTAACCGGTATGTCGGCAAAACTCCCGGTGTGGTTCGATAAGTGTCTAGCGTTCAAGGAGATCTCTGTTTCTATCTCGGGCAACTTCCAGGGTCTTCGACTCAAGTCCCGAAGAAATCAGATCAGAGCTCATATAGTGAAGAAGGAACTCTTGAAGAACATCGTCTCTTCCTTCAAGCAGATCTTCTGCATGAACAAGGTGCTCGTGCGTGTCAATCACCGGGATCTGTCTTATGTAATCAAGTATCTCTTCATAGACTACCATTTTATTCTCCGATTCCATATCTACTTATTGCTGAAGCGACAATCCTGTTAATGAGATCGCCGTAGCTCCACCCTCTTGCCTCGGCCATTTTAACGATATCTGAGTAATCAGGTACGAGAAGAGGAAGGGAATTGACCTCCAGGAAGTGGATCTTTCCTTCGTCGTCAACCTTCAAATCGATACGGCAATAGTCCTTTAGATCCAGCGCCCCGAAGACCTTCAGTGAGAACTCGCTTACCACTGATTCCTCTCTCTGTGAGATCTTCGCGGGACAGATGTAATTTGTCTCGTCACCGTGGAACTGTTTCACCCTGTAGGAATAGAAAGTCTCAAGGTGATCTGGCAATGACGAGAAATCTATTTCCATTATCGGAAGAACTTCAATGCCAACAATTCCAACTGTGAATTCCCTTCCTTCAATGAACCTTTCAACCAGAGCGGGCTGTCCAAATCTCTCGTGGATACGCGAAACAGCTTTCTGCATTTCATCAACGCTTACAACAACCGAGTCCTCCCAGATACCCTTTGCGCCGCCTTCCTTAACGGGTTTGACAATTGCCGGGCTGAACGGAAGGTTGTCGACAATATCTCCGGGACGAACCGAAAAGAATTCGGGAGTGGATATCCCATAGGCCTTCATGATCAACTTTGTGAGCGTCTTGTTAATACAGAGAGCGTTTGCCGTAGCACCGGAGCCGGTAAAGGGTACTCCGAGAAGATCCAGCACGGCTGGAAGATGGATCTGCCTCTCGGTATTACCCATGGCGGTAGTGAGGTTGAACACGAGATCAGTGCCTCTAAGTACGCTAACAGCATCGATCTCGAATGGTCTGGAATCAACTTCAAAACTATTCTCGAGTGAACTAACAACACTCCTGACCATCTCTTCATGATGAAAATCGATTGTCGTGTCGTGAACGACAGTGATTCTCATAACATTCCTCCCTGGGACATCTTCAAAGTATCACTACAAAGGAATTATACATATTCCTCGTTTTCGGTTTCCCGATTTAGTATCAATGAAGGAGAACCCCGGTCTCAAAAGACAGAGTGGACTTCGACTAGTGTTGCTGATGAAGCTCATCGCTTTATGTCGTGACGTTGAGAATCTCTTCCCCATCGAATTTTCTGGCAACGGCAAGCGCTCTTCCCCTGGACCAGATGGAAGATCTTCCCTGCGCTTTGTCTCTGCCAACAATCCCAATCGCCATCGGATTTACGAGATAGCGAATCTTCTCTCTACACAATGATGCCCTGATCGGTCCATCGCGAAACCAGATCCTCTCCTGCGTCGAACCGCGCATCGATCCTTTCCACTCAGCAAAATTGCAGGAGGGAACCAGTATCACTTCGCAACCGGCTGCGTCCAGTCTCTCGATTTCGGTTTGAAAGAACATATCGTAACAAATCGCTATACCTATTATGCCAATCTCCGTATGAACCACATTATCGACTGGCTCTCCTCTGGAAAACAACACAGAGCTCTCGGCTTTGGTAAGATTGTGCTTCAAGGCTCTTGTCAACAACTTTCCCTCAGGATTGAATAAGTAGGCCATATTATAGAGCCTTCCATCCCTAATGAATCTCCCTCTCTCAGATTCTTCATCGATTATGGGAAGCAATATCGACGGGGCAAGAAGATAAGTTTCGAACTCCCTGGCAATGGTACTGAAAACTCCGTGATAGTAGGCTTCTATCCCAAGGGCATCTCTTAGAAAAGCCTTCTTCAAAGGATTAAGAGAGAACCCCATATTCTTAATTGCATACTTTGCAAGAGTCTTTGTTGTCGTCTCCGCGAAGCTGAGTTTCCTGAAGGAAGGGTACAGAAATGTTGCAAAAAACTCCGGGAAGGCAATGATATGGTTACTCCCCTTCCATAGAAGTGAAGCCTCACTCGCATAGTCTCTCATCTTTCTGCGAAATGTCTCTTCGCCATAAGACTCCTGATCGAACCAGACCTGAATTGCAGTAAGATCGGTGTCTTTCATGACGCAAGCTTAACAATAATCAATATTAGAGCAACAACCAATAAGATCGGCAGGAAGACAACAAAAAGACCTGCTATGGCAAATATCACTATCATTATCACTCCTACGCCGGCTACAACAATAATCAACGCAGGGAAGAACCTAATTGCAAGATATAGCAGGAACAATGCACCGACAATGGCTAGAAAAGTGCTCAAGAGATCACCTCCGTTTACTGGTCATTGACAGTATAACGCATGGACTATATAATTCTCTAGGCAATGAAGCTTGCCTTGAGCAGACTCCTCCAGAAACGCCTCCAGCTGATAGCTTCTACCAAATTTGCAGCCTGGTCCTGCTTGACTCTGGAGGAGTATATGATTCTTAGCATCTCCCTTATAGTTATTCTCTCGATAGTTGTGCTTTCCCTCTTTGAAAGAATCCGTCTTCCCGGTCTGATTGGACTGGTCTCGCTTGGAATAGCTTTGGGACCGGATGCAATGAATCTCATCGACACATCATTGCTCTCAATTTCCGATGAAGTCCGGCTGCTTGCGCTCATAGTCATTCTGATGCGCGCCGGTCTCGGATTGAATCGGAGAATCATCAAGAAGATAGGTCCCCTCGCTCTTCGCCTTAGTTTTCTTCCAAGCCTCTTCGAAGGTTTCTCAATTATGGTAATGGCTCACTTCTTCCTGAATCTAAGCCTCGTTCAAGGTGAAATGCTCGGCTTCATAATCGCGGCGGTTTCGCCTGCGGTAGT
The DNA here is from genome assembly GCF_002425715.1 of Mesotoga sp. UBA5557. Lineage (NCBI taxonomy): Bacteria > Thermotogati > Thermotogota > Thermotogae > Kosmotogales > Kosmotogaceae > Mesotoga > Mesotoga sp. UBA5557. The sequence goes on along the minus strand of NZ_DIMV01000034.1, from coordinate 15,751 downwards.
AGTTCCCGAGATGCTGAGACTGAAAGGAAAGGACTTCGGAAAGAGAAACGAAATACCTTCTACTATTCTGGCGGCAGCTTCAATAGACTACGTTGTGGCTATTACACTCTTTACGGTCTTTTTGGGAATTGAAGGAGGATAGGATGTCAGTATCGGAATGTCCTTTCTTATGGTGCCGGTAGAGATTGTTCTCGGTATATCTCTTGGCGCGGCAATCGGCTTTCTCTTCAGCCTGCTCTTCAAAAGATTCCATATCAGAGACACGAAGAGGGTTCTCTTGATTCTAATGATTGCGTTCGTTTTCCATAAACTCGAGGAAGTACTCCCCGTAGCAACTCTTCTGGGTGTTATGGCGATAGATTTTGTCCTGCGAGAGAGGCTTCCGGTAGCAGTCGACAGGATTGCAGGAAAAATGGAGAGAATATGGGTGGTCGCCGAGGTCTTCCTCTTCGTGCTTGTGGGTGCCAGTGTGAACATAAACGCGGTAGGGGACTCGTGGCTAATGGGCTTGCTTATAATAGTCTTGGGGCTCACATTTAGAAGAGCAGGTGTCTTGGCGGCAACCATCGGTCAAGACTAGATCTACGTGAAAGACTCTTTTGCATGATTTCTTCTCTGCCCAAAGCCACAGTTCAGGCTGCAGTGGGAGGAATACCCTTAGCAATGGGAGTTGCTTACGGAGATGTGATACTTTCGGTTTCAGTACTCTCGATCCTAATAACGGCCCCTCTTGGCGCCATCGGCATCAGACTCGCTGCAAGAAGATTCGCGAAAAGCACCTGAGAGAGTCGACCACATCTTCTCTTCGACTCTCTTCATAAAGTTATGAAATGTGAAGGCTCTTTTCGATCCGGAGAAATCGTCGATCACTCTTGACTCCGTTTCATTTCAAACCAAAAAGCAAGTTAAAGCGATTACTCCGGTTTATTTGCCGCGGCTTTCTGCCGGAGTGATTTTTGATTGCAGAGAAGTTCTGCGCAATCCTTTTCGGCAATAGGTAGTGCTCAAAGCTCACGATGGCCTTAGGTATCCCTATGCTAATTTCCGAAAGTACATTCAGATCTACCGAGCGGACCTATCTTCTGAGACTGCCCTGTTCTTCCAGTTGACAACCACAACACCGGCCGAAACCAATATGAGGGCAAACGCCATGTACGAATTGAGGGCCTCTCCTGGAATGAAGGCTGCGGAGAGAAAGACGCCGGCAACTGGAATAACGAATCGGAACATAGTGATTTCACCGGCTTTGTGAAAGCTGAGAATCGCATACCACAAGGAAAAGGCTATGGCCGAAAGAAGCATAGAATACGCTAGAAGGAGATTGCCCTTGAGCGTGAAAACGAGCGAATCCTCTTTCAACCCGGGAAGACCGATGATGAGGAGAAGAAAGCCGCCGATCGAGAGCTGCCATCCCGACACGAGAAAGGGAGATCGGTTCGCCGACATCCATTTGGCATACATAGTGCCGAATGCACCGATAGTCGCTGCGATCAACATGAAGCCATCACCTTTGAACACGAAACTCAGAGTGAATCCCGCTTCGAAATTTGCAAGGAAAACCCCCGCGAATCCCAGTATCATCCCAAGTATCTTTTTCCAGCTCAGGCGATCATTCTTGTAAATGTAGTGAGCGAGAAGGATCACAAGGAAGTTCTCACCCGCCATTATTATCGAAGACTTCATTCCCGTTGTATGACTGAGCCCATTATAGAAGAAGAAGTACAGAAGAAAAGTCTGCAATACTCCAAGTGCAAACAAATGCATGTAGTCCTTCTTAACGAACTTCACTCTTCCCTTTCTACCCAAAGGTATCGAAAGCAGAAGCACCATAATACCGGCTCCCAAAAACCTGATTCCGGCAAAGACAAGCTTAGCTGAAACATCATCCGGGGAAATTGCCATCTCCTCGTAACCGAGTTTAAGAACGGGAAAAGCGCTTCCCCAGAGAACTGAACAGAATACAGCGATTAAAGCCGCCATCCACTTCTTCTTCAAAATATCCATGAAATAAGTCTACACTAAAACCGGCAGACACGTAGTTCTTTCCATTTGACGGCATTTTACTTTTACCGGAGCGCATAGACACGCAAACTTGTTCTTTTTTTGTGGTCGAAGGGGGCCCCACCTACTTGTAAGCTTGATAATGGGGGATATTCTGTGCGGCTTCACGCTTAAGAACGAAGACCCGTTCCCCGAGAAGATGAATCGAGAAAGGGCATTGTTGAGATGCTCGCTTCGCTCACGAGAAGACTCAAATTGACACGTCAACCGTTGAATGTTCGCCGTTCTCCGACCGGAAAAAGGCCAAGACAGATTGATGAATTATTTGTTGAAAGAACATGTTGCCGCACAACCATCTAGATTGGTCGATATCTTCACCGAATACCTTAATGAATTTGAAAAGCTTTTTACCTAGGATATCAGTTCATTAGGAGGGCGAACAGCCGTTCGCCCCTACAAAAGAATTGTCTAATCGTTTGACATTGTCATCCCGTAGAGCCTGCCCATAAATCCTCTCACTTTGTTATCCCATGATGTGCCTGCACGGGATCTGGTTTTGAGAACGATCCAAGGATCGAGATCCTGGCCAAGAAGCACGAGGATGACGAAGTGAGCTGGTTCTGATAAACTGGATTTCGTCATTCTTTGCGTGATAGGGGTTCTAGCTCTTTGATCTTGACCAACCACCAACCACGTACGACCAACAACCGCTCTTAGCCCAGCCTTGCGTCCGCCGTTGTTCTTCGGCGCCTTGCGTCTTATTTCAACAGGGACCGGCTCTTCTCACGTCCTCTCGTGAGCGCAGCGAACATTTCGAAAATGCTATTTCTCGTCGGATCAAATAAACAAAAGATACCCTGGCGAAGTATCTGCATTTTTTTTGAGCTCTGTAACCCAAGGTATTGTTGGGAGTTTCCTGTTAAGTCATCAAAATGCTGAGGACTCTCAGCTGAAAGATCGACATTTCTGCCTGCCTCAGAAGGAGCTTAGACAAAACATCAGGTCTGTCGGTTATTATCGAAGCAACTCCCATTGATGAGTATCGACTCATTGCCTCCGTGTTGTTCACTGTCCAAACATGGACATCTCTCCCCATTGATCTTGCTCTCTGTATGAATCTATCATTCAAGATTGTAGTGGATACACTGTAGAAGTCCACATCTACCGACCAAACGAGGCTGGTCAGATACCCTACAACAAGTCCAATAGGTATCTCTGGAGCAAGCTCTCTGACAGTGGTCAATCTTTCAATACTTGTAGACGTGATGACCACCCTGCTCTCAAAGCCCATCTCCTTGACTAACTCTATCGTTGCCCTAGAGATCTCTGGAGAGTATCCATAATCTTTAAGTTCAATGTTCAGTTTCACACTTGGCGGAATCCCGGTCATGTACTGAATGACTTCTGCCAGGGTTGGAACTCTCTCCCCGGCAAACTCATTTGAAAAGCGACTACCTATGTCGAATTCGGCGATATCGGCGTAGGTAAGGGTATGGACTCTTTCTCCGACACTTGCGACCTTTGATAGCGACCTATCGTGATTTAGAACAAGCACTCCGTCACGTGTCATCTGTACATCGATTTCGATTATGTCTGCACCATCCTCAATTGCGATTCTAACCGCGCTAAGCGAATTCTCAGGCGCTTTGAATGAACTTCCTCTGTGAGCGGTGACCAAAGGCAGTTCAATCTCGGAAACAACTAGAAAACGACCCAAGTATCCGAAGAAGACTCCCTGAATGACTAGAATGATTAGTAGAGGGAGTAGCCAGGGCCTTCGAATCACAACAGGTCTATCAGCAACAGCATCCTTTCTTAGCAATGTTTGAGAATCAAGGACTTCTCCTTCTTTTAGCGCAAAGAAGAGCCTGGTTGTCAAAATAGAATAAAAGATAGATATCCCTATAGAGACAGCCGTAGTAGTCATTGTCTCAGCTGAAGCGAAAATGGAAAGCTTCAGGATATTCATCGATGTGGGATCATAGCTCGATCGGATAACAACATCTCTCGTGATCCTAAAGACGAAGGAATTGCCGATCATCAGCAGCAGAGAGGGAGTCCAGAATGCCAACATGCTTAGCAACACCTTCTTTCTGTTGCCGTTTACCAGGCTTGTGCTTGCCCTGAGAGCACCGGCAAATGTCTTTCGATCCAGAACGGCGTAGTGAATCGCGAAAATCCAGGAGACAAGAAGTCTGATCATTATCATCAGTGATATTATCGCTGCCATCCAACCAAACGGTCCAGTAACTACAGATGGATACATTCCGACAGGGAGCTCTCTCGAAAACGCTCTCTGCAATACGGGAAGAATCCTCAATGCAGGCAAAATGCACAACAGGAAGATCCCCGATTTAAATGAAGCTAATCCAAGAAGTCTGGGAAGAATCCTTAGAATCCTCGAAGCACAGATCTTACTCTCTCTTCTCGTTCTTTGAGCGCGGCAGCCGAAAACTTCACTAATCCGCTCTGTTCAAATGAAAAACCAAGCAGCCACAAGAAAGCCACCGTTAAGACAATGACTAATCCAGGAAAACTCTCTGCAAGACTCAAGAAACTCCAGTCAAAAACCATTTTTCTGCCGGTGAAAGAGAACAGAGAGCCAAGCAAAAGGGCAATTAGTGGTACTGTCAATGAAGAGAAGGCAACCTTCATTAGAACCATGAAAGTCACAGACTTCGAAGGCATTTTCAGAAAAACATGATACATCATCTTTGCGCCTATCTTCGCAATGAGAATAACCTCCCACAAACGCGTCTCTCTTATAATATCAAAATCACCAAACGTCAGGACCGACCAATTTGCCAAACGTTTAATTTTGATATGCGTAACTGTGAAGAAGTTCAATGTATAATCCTTCATATGTTTGCTTTGGATGACAGCCAAAATAAGAGTAGAATGTTATTGATGTCGATTATGATAATTTCAAGTCAGTTCGGCTATTGATTCGAATAGGGGTTTTTCAGTACGATAGATTGAATAACTGTTCTTAATTGATTCTTGATGGGGAAGTCGTACCTTATTAAAGAGCGGTGATGCTGAAGTGGATAGCACTGTTCTCGAAACCGTTGTAACAAAAGTGAAAGACGGCATGTCTGCAATAACCGTTACTCCAGTGAGACTTATTTCAAGACTTGAGCCCGGTAAGGAGTATCCTTCACCTGGATCTTTTATTCTTCGATCAGTAGAGAGTGCCGGGGAGGTTATTGAAAGTGGGGATGTAATAGTCATCACTTCAAAGATCGTTTCAATTCTGGAAGGAAGATGTTATGAGCTAAGTCAAATAAGGCCCTCGCTACGTGCGAGACTGCTTGGGAAGCTCTTCGGGAAGCAATCCTCGAAAGTAGAATTGATTCTCAGAGAAGGGAGAATATTAGCTGTGTTCCCTTGCAAGTCTGTGTTAAAGAACAAGGTAATCAGAAAGAGAATGCAGCAGGTATCAGTTGATCAAAGCAAGAGTGAGAAGGTTATTGACAGCTTTAGAAACGTGTTCATGATAAGGAAATATGGTGTCTATCTTGATGAAGCCGGAATAGATGCGTCCAATCTTCCGAAAGGATGGGTATCTCTCCTCCCAAAAGATCCGTGTGAGAGTGCTGAGAAGATCCGTCAAGAAATCGAACTGCTTACAGGTAAGAAAGCAGCAGTGATCATTACGGACACCATAGCATCGGTTGGGAAGACCGGTTCACTTGATGTCTCTATTGGTTTCTCTGGAATTGATCCTTTATCTAGAGAACATGCAAGAACTGATCTGTTCGGAAAGCCAAAGTCCGGTGGTATGGACATTGTTGTCGACTCCATTGCTGCTTTTGCAGGTACAGCTATGGGTGGCTTTGATGAGTGTTCGCCCATATGCATTGTTCGAGGTCTTAATTATAGATACACTGAAATCAAGTATGACTTTGATTCAATCACATATCCTGCAAGTGTCACAATCAAGTCCTTTATCAAAATGATCATTCCGAACTTGATACTATTGTTAGCGCTGCTAATATCTGTCCCGTTTGGAAGAAACAATCAAACCTAGTCAAATGTAGAATGACAGACTTTTCGAGAAAGCGGTCCGGCAGACAAAATGTTATTGTCGCTTATCCATCGGTTTGCTCCATTCAAATGACATAAGATAGACGGCTCCAATGAAAGATCTAGTTAGCTCGTAATGCATCATAATTAAATCTACTCAAGAGAGAGTTAATGCATCAAAATAGAATCTATTCAAAATCGAATTGAAGGAGATTAAGAACACCTCCCTTTGAGTTAGATTTAGACTTCATTATCTGTATATCAACGAGTAATTCCTGAGAATGTGCTATATTACTCTTGAGTATATATAAATCTAGGGCTTCGTGAACCTTGCGAAGCTCATTTTTTTTGCTTTCGATAATTAGTATTACTTGCAGTATAATAATAATGCGCACGCAAATGATTCAATATACGTACTACTTTGGAAAGCTTTGTCAACTTATGGTGAGAGACCATAAGTCTGGAATATTGTTGTCTGGGTGAATGATTTGAAGAAGAGAGAACATGGAGCGATAAGCGTTGTGCAGGCCAGAAGAAGAGAAAAGGCCTACTTGCATTTGACTTCAATAGCTACGGTAGTCGGTTTGCTTTCGGTCAGTCTTATTATCATAGCAAACCAAATGTCGGATAGTGTTCTTCAGAACCCTGAGTCCGTAAGACTAGTCTTCGTCATGGGAGTAGCATTGGCTCCGGTTTCATTCGTAATTTACATCTTTGCTCATATCGCTGCAATAGCTGCCCAAAGAAGGGGATGGAATTTCGTCGTTGGGTTTCTTTCTTCACTCCAAACCATTATCTCTCTTTTCTTTGCCAGAGACATTCTTCTCATCGACTCTTCCTCAAGACTAAGCTATCAGACGCCTAATTGGTCGTCGTATGTACTGTGGTCTATTCTTATAGCGTCTCTTCTGCTAACTTTGACTCTCGGCATTTACTCAAGGAAGAGTGTATGAGTCGGTAATCTCTCCAAATATGAGTGAATGGTATGAGTTATCACCATAGAAAGTACTGGCAATACTTCCATTAAGGGCTAGCGGTGTTAGTGCTTCTTTCGATATGACACGACATTCCAGCACTTTGTCTGCCTCACCTACCACTACAATCGATGGTGAAATTCCCTCTTGAGGGGTTAAGCCTGTCTCTTTGAATTTGTCGAAGTATTTTCCACTTCTTGTTCCGCAGAAATTAAGTGCCTCTTGCCACTTCGCCGACATGAAGTTAACCGAAAAGCCGTCACTGCTCCTGAAGAAATTATGAGTGAATCTGCTTGGCCTGATCATGGTAATAAAAACAGGACGATTCCACGTGTATCCCAAGAAGCCCCAGGCAACTGTCATCAAGTTAGTTTCTACTCCGTCTGTCACACCTATTAGCACCCTTCCTGATTTAAGATACTCCAGTAGCTCGGTCGAGTATTCCGGAAAACTGAATTCAGTCATGCTGACCTCCTATTACAAAAACGACGTGGGGATCCCCCTGTCGCTAAATCCTCTTCAGTTGATTCGCGATCTCTGTGTAGTCAGGCTCAACTCTAGGATCATCTGAGACCCATGTGTAAGCGATCTTGCTATCTCTGTTCACAATGAATACAGCTCTCTTAGAGACAACTAGTCCCTTCACGCCCGAAAAGTCCTGGTGTACTCCTCCGTATTTCCTAGATACCTCCCCTGCTACATCAGACAGAAGTTGGAAGGAAAGGGAATTCTGCTCCTTAAAGGCTTTGTTGGCAAAGGGACTATCCATACTTATTCCAAGAATCACAGCATTCATACTCTCGAAATTGGCCAGCGAGTCTCTGAATGTGCAAAGCTCTTTCTGGCATACACTTGTAAATGCTCCCGGATAGAAAACAAGAACTACTTTCTTGCCTAGATATTCATTGAGTTTATACTCCTTAAGATCCGAACCGAAAAGCGAGAAGTCTTCTGCCTTTTCTCCCTTAAGCAACATTCTATATACCTCCTAATAACCGTCTATAATTGTCATATTAATTCTAGCAGATGATAAGCATGATACATAGAAGAAACACCATGCATCCTCCGTCGACATTGACAACCTGGCCGTATTTGCCATCCGGCTCAGACTGAGCGCCCCCGCGGCACACGGAAGTGCTTGCTTATGGCTGCTTCCTCCCGGACCTGACCAGGTTCGCAAGTTCCCATTGCGCAGGACTCAATCCTCAACACCTTCAGACAAACCGACACCAAACCGGCAAAGCCTCGGAAGGCATTCGGCCCCGCGTATGGCGGATTTCGGGTACAGGGAACCGCCAGCTCCCCGCCTAGCATGGTGTAACTACATTATATATTCTGACTTTACAGCTTTCAAGTGCTCCTTAGTTGTTTAGTCTAGTAAAGTCAATTCCCAAAACGAGTACACTCTTATGAGAATAGGTTCTTCTTGTGCCTGGCAAAATCATTCTTCTAACTCCGGCGGCCTTGAGTCTTGCGAGCACTTCATCGGTAAGATCATTATCTGATGCCATCACCGAATCCTGAAGGTCGAGATTCTCAAAGTCATAATTCATGAGCTCTGAGTAGCTCAGTCCACTCTTCAGAAGGGCGCTCTCACCCTCTCTGAAGATGGATAAGTTGTTCGCTCTATTCACTCTAGAACAGAAAAGAGCAAGCTTATCGTCATTCTCAAGATCGTAGTCCTTCATTTTATATGATAGTTCTCTCACGAAGTAATTCCCGAAGCCTGAGTAAGTCTCTTCTGAGAGAGACACCGCTTCGTGCGCAGGAGCAGTGAGTATCATAATATCTCTTTCGCGTGCAGCAAGAATTGCATCACGGTCGAAAACTCCGCCAAACGCTTCAACCCCGTCCTCGTGAAGCTTCTTGATGGTATCTCCATCAATAGCAAAAGTAGATGCAAACATCGTGTCTGGACCACCTTCCGAATAACCGTCACGTAGCTTGCCGGCAAAGACCTTCGTTATCTTTCCCTTGTCTAGAAAGACAGAGATATTATCACTGTAGTAATAGAGCTCCATGAATACATTCATGTTCCTCAACTGAGACTTCTTCAGCCCCACAGCCGGATTACCGATCTGAACCTCGTCCAATAGGCCGGGTTCTTTTGAGAGCTTCAGGAGGTATGCCTTCTGAGAGGGATTGTCCCCGTACAGAAGCTGCATAACGTACTCCATAACTGTGTAATCATATTTTTCAGAAGCGAAAATCTGAGAGAGCGCCTTATGAATAGACGAATTATAGAGCATTGCCGCATAGATCGCTTTCAGAGCATACCTTCTCCTCTTCAGAAGAAGAACATCGCCACATTCTTCCAGACTCTCTATCACTTCATCATAGTCTGTCGGATCGGAAATGACGACTATATCCCTGTGATTCTTGGCACCTGCCATAAGAAGTGCAGGTCCACTCACATCGATCTCCTTAGAAAGGTTCAACTCATCGGGTGATTTCTTCACTGCAGACTCAAAGGGCTTGAGGTTCAGGATTATTATGTCAAAGGGAAGAATCGAATGTTCCTTCATCTCCGTCATGTGTGAGGGAAGATCCTGGATCGCAAGTATTCCTCCGATTATCCTCGGATGAATCGCCTTAAGCCTCCCGTCAAATATTGATGGAAACCCTGTGTAGTCTGCAACCTTTATTGCATTGATGCCATGATCTATAAGATATTCCGCGGTGTGATCTGTAGCAACTATCTCCACCCCATTAGAGGCGAGATAGCCCGCGATCTTCTCCACTCCCGACTTGTTGTGAACACTTATAAAGGCACGCTTAATATTCATCAGGCACCTCCCTGTGATTAGTTTATCATCAATTTGTACTCCAAGACTTTTCGATTGGTTCGAAGAATCTTATTGAACAAGGCATATACTTTACTATCACATGCCCTTGGGTCGGGCAAGGATAGCGGGGGTAACATGACTGAAAAAGAGCTAATTCAAAAGAGTGAATCTGGGGAAATTGGTTTTGCAAGGCTTCAGATAACAGACATTAACGGGATGCTGAAGAATGTAGAAGTGCCCGCAAGGATGCTGCCAACTATTCTTGAGAAAGGCGCTATGTTTGATGGTTCTTCAATTGATGGGTTCGTGAGAATCGAAGAGTCCGACATGTATCTAAGGCCTGATCTATCGACTTTCGCTTTACTTCCATGGGACAACGGCAACTCTAATACGATAAGGCTGATCTGCGACGTGTACAAACCAGATGAAGTTCCATTTGATGGAGATCCAAGGTATATACTGAAAAAGGTCATCGAAAGAGCGAGAAAGATGGGATTCGAAGCTTTCGCAGGGCCAGAACCGGAGTTTTTCATTGTTAGAAGGGATAGTTCTTGTGGAAAACCCGTTGGCAAAATGCTTGATACAGGGAGTTATTTCGACTTACTTCCCGTCGATGGAGGCGAAGAAGTTCGAAAACAGATTGTAATGTCGCTTCAAGAAATGGAGTTTGAAGTTGAAGCCGCGCACCACGAAGTAGCTCCATCTCAACATGAGATAGACTTCAGATACACCGACATTCTGAAGACAGCGGATAATATTCAGACATTCAAGTGGGTGGTGAAGACAATAGCTATCATGAACGGTTTTCACGCCACGTTCATGCCCAAACCCTTTTCCGGAGTGAACGGATCTGGCATGCACATTCATATGAGTCTCTTTTCTGAAGGCAAGAATGCCTTCTTCAATCCAAGCAGTCCACACGGTCTGAGTACCATTGCACTGAACTTTGTTGGAGGTCTTATCTTTCATGCAAGAGAAATCACCTCAATAACTAACCCCACAATTAACAGTTATAAGAGGTTGGTGCCTGGTTACGAAGCTCCTGTAAACATTTCCTGGGCTCTGGGCAACAGAAGTGCGATGATCAGAATTCCCAGCACTAGAAAAGAAGGTACCAGGCTGGAATTCAGGAGCCCTGATCCCACATGTAATCCCTATCTTGCACTTGCTCTTACACTCGCAGCCGGGCTGGACGGGATTGAAAAAGGTATTAAACCACCAGTCCCAATAGATGAAAACATCTTCAACATGAAGGGATCAAGAAGGAAGGAGCTTATGATAGAAAGCCTTCCGGGCACTCTCTGGCAATCTCTTGAGTTCACAAAAAACAGCGAATTTGTTAGAGACACTCTAGGCAAGCATGTCTTTGATACTTTCATGAGATCTAAAGAAAGCGAATGGAGCGAGTTTTGTGCTTCGGTAACAGACTGGGAAACCAGCAAGTATCTTGAGCTCTACTAGTGAAGTCTAGCCTCGAACATTGTCGATATCTAAGAAGGAACTCGACAGCTGAATCGGTGAGAAGATGCCTAGAATGCTTGGGTGTCTCGTAAACGCTTGGTCACACTGCTTGCAGGCCAAAGGCTAGACAATTTCTTCGGTTGTCTTTCCGGGTCAGAACGACCCGAAATATATGAATCGAAGCGATCGGCCAGAGATTTTGAATGCAGAACGGAAGCGACAAAAACGAATAACTGAAAAGAGCTTTAAAGGTAAACACAACTGGAAACCGGAGAACAAAAAAGCCCGGGGATCCCCGGGCTTGTGTTCATAAAGAGTTCAATTGCCACAAGTAGAGCAGCTTCCACCAGAGCAGGATCCGCAGCTTTCGGAACCTGAAGAACAGCCAAAGCTTGAGATGTTGGTTATCTGCTTGGAGAGGCTGCCCCCACATTTCTCGCAAGGGGGCACCTGAGAGTCAATCTTCAGAAGAAGGCTCTCTTCATTACCGCAATCTTCACAGACAAACCTGTATAAAGGCAAATAACACACCTCCCTTATCACTCAGATGCAACATCGATTTCGTCCACCAGCACTGAAGGAGAAGTAACACGATAAATGGAGGAGATTGGATCGCACCCAACTTCAGCAATTCCATTATAGACCTTCAATATGTTTGAGGATATTGTGAACTGCTCAATTGGATTACTGATCTTACCGTTTCTGACATAGAACCCGCTGGCACCAAGAGAAAACTCTCCTGAGACCTGATTTGTTCCTGAATGCAGACCCGTTAAGTCGGTCACAAATATCCCTTCTCCCATAGTCTCGAGAAGTTCGTCAAAACTCTTCTCTCCTCTCTCAATAACAGTATTGACGGGAGCAATGGAAGGCTTTGCTCTGTGAGTTCCTCTCACTGAATTGCCTGTTGACTTCTTCCCATCCTTTTTCGCAGTTCTCAGATCATATAAGAAGGTCATAAGTTTTCCATTCTCCACGATCGCTTTCTTGGAAGTCGGAAAGCCTTCGTCATCAAAAGGCTTGCTATAGGGACTTTCGGGCAGTAAAGGATCGTCATAGACAGTCAGCCTGCTTGATCCAATTGCTGTTCCCTCTTTTCCCTTCAAAACCGAAAGCCCTCTCTGAACATTGTCTGCTGAATACATAGACATGAAGGTCCCAAATAACTGTCCAAATACGTCGTTCCTGAAGATGACTCTGTACCTTCCGCTCTTGACTTTTCCAGCACCCAGCTGTTCCACCGCTCTCCTGGAGGCCTCGTGACCGATTCTCTCGACATCAAGCTCCTCAGGTCTTCTAACAAGTGAAAAGGAAAAGCCCGTCTTCTTCGATTTCTCATCTTCCGCAAGGCTCACAACGACAGCAAATCCATAATCGCTCTTATACGTTTTGTTAAGACCTAGGGTGTTGACGATAACAAGTTCCGACCAGCTGTCTGCAGTTCTGCAAGTTGGAATCATAACGATTCTCTTGTCGTAGTCCAGCGCCGATTTCTCCAACGCTATCACCGTATCGATCTTTTCCTTGACTGATTTCTTCTGAAAGTCTCCTGAATAACCATCGAATTGCGCATAATCGCCCGATCCATCGTGGAACACATATACATCTTCTCCACTTGCTACAGAATAGTTCTGAAAAGCTTCATCGACCAGCAGTTCTGCAGCTTCTTCGCTAAGAACCTCGGAAAAAGCAGCTCCGATCTTTCCACTCTTAAGTCCTCTGAAGTACACTTCTGTCGAACTGGCATCCTTATACGAATCTATTTCGCCGTTCAGAGAGCTCAACTGGAATTCTCCACCGCTTGAGTAATATATTTCGGATTCCTCGAACCCTCTTTTTCTGGAGATTTCGAAGGCTTTGTCAGCGAAAGTCTCGATATCCATCAGTTTCGCCCCCCAACTATCAATTCAGACACTTTCACAGTGGGCTGACCTACATCGGCGGGAATCGAGCCAGAGATAGATCCGCACATTCCCTGACCTCTCGCCAGATCATTACCGACCATGTCTATCTTCGTGAGAACCTCATCGCCCTTCCCAATTAGAGTCGCACCGCGTACCGGCCTGGTTATCCTGCCGTTCTCTATCATGTAACCTTCCATAACTGCAAAGTTGAATTCACCCGTGGATGGCATCACGGAACCGCCTCCAAGGGATTTTGCGTACAGACCGTAGTCTGTTGCTGCGATTATTTCCTCCGGATAGTACTCTCCCGGAAGGAGGAAGGTGTTGCTCATTCGAGATGTCGGAGCGTATGTGTAATCCTGCCTCCTGGCACTTCCAGTGGGCTCCATTCTCATCTTTATCGCTCCGAGGCGGTCAATCATGTAGTTTTTGAGGATTCCCTTGTCTATTAGAAGATTCCTTCTTGTCGGTGTCCCTTCGTCATCTACATTTGCCGATCCCCAAGCATTAGGTATCGTCGGGTCGTCTACGGCAGAGACACATTCATTTGCTATCTTCTGTCCCAGTTTCCCTGCAAAGACCGACGCCCCTTTTGCTACTCCGGTTGCTTCCAGGGCATGACCACATGCCTCATGGAAGATAACCCCGCCAAATTCATTGGAGATTATGACAGGCATCTTTCCCGCAGGCGCATACTCAGCCTTAACCATCCTGTCGGCGATTCGAGCAGCTCTTTCACCAGCGGCCCTCGGGTCCTTGATATTGAAGAACTCAAACCCCATTGCACCTCCCGGACCATAGAAACCCGTCTCCATATTGCCGTTCTTGGTAGCAACAGCGGATATCGCCAATCTTGTCCTTGAACGGTGATCCTGCGCTTTAACTCCTTCGGAGTTATAGATCCAGACATTTTGATCATACTCGATGTAATTCACGACAACTTGAGATATTGTGCTTGAGAAAGTCGAAGCTCCCTCATGAGCAAGCTTCATAACACCAACTTTTTCCTTTTTCGGAACGCTTTCGGGTGCATGAAGAACCGGACAAAGATCAACGTACTCTCTCTCTCTGAAATCAATTACGGTATCGACATCTCTTTCTTGATCAATGACCGCCTTAAGCCTATCCGCAACTTTCATAAGACCATCAAGTGAAAGGTCGTTTGTGTAAGCATAGATACTTCTTGTCCCCTTAAAGGCTCTCAATCCTGCTCCAAACAATTTCCCCGAAACGCTTCCTTCCACCTCACCTTGAACCATGCTTATACTTCCCGTGTATCTATCTTCCAGGAAGATTTCTGCAAAATCCGCTCCGCCAGACAATATCTTAGTGATAACCGCGGAGTATGCTTCATCTGAATACATGATGCACCTCCATTCTTGTTAGGTATTCTTACTATTTTACAACATTATGAGTAGTGAGGTACGTGTAATTAGAAACTCGCTTAAGAATCTATAGTCTATGACGCCTGAAAAGGCTTCTGGCGGCAGCATATTTCAGCGCTATCGGTTTTCCGGAAAGCCCCCTCACAATGAATCTGATAGTTATAGCTCCAATTACTATGGCTCCTCCAATCATTGGTAGTTTTCCCGGGACCTCTCCCATAAAGAGAAAGACCCATAGTGGGCTGAGAATCGGTTCTATCATGAGTATCAGGACTGCTTCCAGTGCAGTAGAATGCTTAATCGCTTCTGAATAGAAAACATATGACAAACCAAGCTGTGCAACACCCAGTATAACAAGGTTTACCCAGCCGGAAAGACTCGGAAGAGAACCGATAAGAAAGGGAATCCCAACAACGGCAGTAAGGATATTTCCTAGCAGCACAGACTCCATCGGAGACCCATCCTTTTGGAGTCTCATAAATACGTTGAACAGAGCGAAAGTAACTCCGCTAGCTACTGCCATAATGTTTCCAACCATACCTCTGCTATCGAGGTTTTCAAAGAAAAAGAGCGCCATGCCTCCGAAGACAGTCACAATGGTAATCCAATCAAGAAGCCTGACCTTTTCCTTCAAAATCCAGGCGCTTAAAAGCGCAACATATATGGGAGCAGTCGACTGCAGTAAAATCGCGTTTGCAGCTGTCGTCATTTTATTCGCTGAAACGAACAGGATCACTGTGATTGTGTAGGCTAGAGCCGAGGCTATCTGCGAAAAAGACCAGGTGAACTTTGGTTTTCCGAGAGCTACAAGTATTACTAAAGAGGCAATAATACTTCTCATTCCGGAAATCGCAAGTGGATTTGAGTCTACATTTTTGATCAACAGACCTCCCGTACTCCAGAGAAGACCCGTAATAACTAGGAAGAATGTCGACTTGGCCTTAATAGACTTCTTGTTGCCCCGGATCATAAATTCACCTCAAATATTGAGCGCAAAGTCCCATGGAAGAAGAATACAACAGACACTCTTGGTTGACAAGCTGCCAATCATTGAGACTTCGACCGTACCGATGCCGTCTTGACGTGACCGGGGTCGGGGATTGCAGGTTGAGGTGTGCCAAGCGAGATCACTTGGCCGTTGAATGGTTCTCCGTTCTCCGACAAGAGAGAATGAGAAAGAGCGGAATAAGACGCAAGGCGCCGAAAGAACATCG
>NZ_DIMV01000094.1:0-2676 GCF_002425715.1 Mesotoga sp. UBA5557 | reverse complement strand
GTCTAATTTCAGCAGTGACTGGTTTTTCCCTCCTCTCGTGAGCTTAGCGAACCTCTCAATACTCTCTTTGTCGATTGCCTTTGCTTGCCTGGCGTAGCCGGACTGGCCTTTGCGAAGCAAAGACTGGCCACCGAAGGTGACTAACTTATCATAATTGTCACGTTAATTGAATGCAAATAATGGAGTCCCCTAAGGCATAGAGTTTTATCTGGGAACGAATCTATGCTAAGATCGTTTCATAGTGAAACGGAAGGAGATGATTCAGTGGATGCAGACGAGTTAGTTCAGTCACTCGAAGAGATACAAAAGAGGAAGGAAATGGAGCTCCCATCGAGACTTAGGCCTTACTTCGACAAAATAGAGATGAAGAACAGGGCAGTCCTTGTTTTTGGGCCAAGAGGGGTTGGAAAAACCACTTTTCTTCTGCACAGATTTAGGGAGAGAAAAGTACTCTACGTCTCGGCTGACAACCCTCTCGTTTCTACTAGTGACCTATGGAGCATAGCAAAGACGGCTTTTGTAAGGGGTTATGAGGGGATAGTTGTGGATGAGGCTCACTACGCAAAAGATTGGAGCATCCATCTTAAGGCCCTCTACGATTCCTATCCGGGAAAACTGGTAATAGCTAGCGATAGCAGCAGTCTCGTATTAAGACAGGGGATCGCAGATCTATCTAGAAGATTCTCCAGGGTTCATATCCCTCTAATGTCTTTGAGGGAATACATATTTCTTAGAGACGGAATTTCGCTGCCACAATTGGAGCCATTCTCTCCTGAGCCTTCTTCAGTTAAAGAGATAATAAACTGTACAAACGTACTCTCTGCTTTTGAGGAGTATCTTGAACGAGGATTCAGGCCGTCTTATTTGGAGTGGGACTTTCGAGAGCAAATAGAACACATTATTGAAAAGACACTTCATGGAGATGTTCCGTTCTTCGTTCCCCAAATCTCAGATATTCACTTCAGGCTAATGAATGCCGTTGTAGGCTTTTTGGCGATATCGAAAGTACCAACACTGAACATTGAGAGGATGTGTAGAGAGTGGGGTATAGGGAAGAGAAAGCTCTATGAACTTCTTACTGTAATGAACGCAACAGGAATAATCAGAATAGTATATAGGGAGAGCGATAATCGAACCTTCTCCAAAGGTGAGAAAATATTCTTTGGCGACCCTGCTTTCTACTCAATTGGTGCAGGAAATATCGGAACAAGAAGAGAAGCCTATGTGGCACAATCCTTTGAAGATGCGGGAAGAAGAGTCTTCGCATGTGTGGATGAGCGAAATGGAGATTTCTCTGTAGATGGCAAGATTATTGAAGTGGGAGGAAGGAGCAAAAAACCAAAGAAAGCCGAGTTCGTGATAAGAGACGACACGGATTTGCCCCATTCAAACTCGATTCCAATGTGGACACTGGGCTTTCAATACTGACACTAACTCGTAGTTATGCCACGAGATTTTGGACAAGAAGTTTGTCCACTTCTCGGGATATCTCTGATCAAGCACCAGAAGAAGTTCTTCCAGCTCTTTAAACTTGTATCTTGGCACTTGGAACTCCCTTCAACACAGATTATCGAAAGACAGAATCCATATTTGTTTTGATCTGGAGGAGCAACACTATCGCAATGGAATTAATAGTCCTCTCAAAGATCACATGGTCCAAGATCGTATATGCACAATACTCCGGCGAATGAACTTGAGAAAAATGCTTCCAGTGCTATAATTCAAGCAGAGAAGGAGGTGAATTATGATAAGAATAGCTCAGGCGGAAGCTCTGGAGGCTTTTAAGGTAAAACTCGCCTTTGAAAATGGAGTAGTGGGAACAGTGGATTTCTCTGAGCTGGCCGCATCTCCTCTTTTCGGTCCTCTCAAGAATTATGAGTTTTTGGAAGGCGTTTGCATTGTCAGGGACGGCAGAGCTTTAGCATGGGGGGAAGATCTTGAGATCTGCGCTGATTCGCTTTTTATGAGAATATCGGGAAAGAAGCCAGAAGAGATCTTCCCCAAAACAGAGGCTACGGTGTGAATGCCTGAAATCAGTCGGTTCTATGGAATAGCAATCTACATGTACTACGAAGATCATCTTCCTCCACCTTTCATGCTCACTATGGTGAACATGAAGCTATTATAGATATTGAGTCACTAGCAGTCATCGCAGGAGTCTTACCTCACAGAGCCCTGGGACTCGGATTGAACGGGCTTCAACGCACCAGAATGATTTTTCGGCAGCATGGAGTGATGCAAAGTCTTTACTACCCTTAAGGAGAATAGCACCGTTGAAATAGACTCCTGTATACTTTCCGACTCCACGTCTCGTGAATTGCCTGCACGTTTCTATGCTTCACTTCATGCAACCCTTGACGCTCTTTCGAATGTCAGATACCACAGGTGCAAATAGGTACTGTCCGGCTCCTAACATTCCAATTTTCGTTAACGCTCAGAAGAGCCTCTAAAGCTCCTACGAGACATCAGATACCGCTTCATGACTCGAAAGGTTAAGGGAGAATGATACGAGTTGGTCCGGTTGTCATCTTGTAGTGATGGTGTACGGGATCTCCCATCAAAGAGCCACTTTTCGCTGGTCGCTGAACGCCTAGAAAAGACGAGAAAGAGTATATTAGAGAATTCGCTTCGCTCACGAGAAGACGAGAGAAAAGCCAGTCACTGCTGAAATTAGAC